>NZ_CAJPHA010000016.1:0-209492 GCF_905339895.1 Burkholderia sp. BCC1988 | reverse complement strand
ATCTGATCCGAGGATCAGCTCGCTGCCATCAAGCGCCCACACTTATCGGCTGTTAATTTTTAAAGAGCATTTCTGCGAGAAACTTCGTGTTTCTCAGCAGCGCTGCGTTTTCAGCAGCAGAGAAGCGGGATTATGAACCGTCTTTTTCAGTTCGTCAACAACTTTTTAACTGCTTCGTTGCGACGGCTGGGGTTCAACGTCCTGCACCGCCGAGGCCGCTACGACCCGCCCGACAGCACCGCTTCCTTTCTTCCCCCGCGCTGCGTTTCCGTTAGCGCGAAAGAGGCGTGATTCTAAGCACCTGCCCTCGTCTGCGCAACCCCTTTGTGAAAATATTTTGAAAAGCCCCCGTGCGCTGCCGCGCACGGGGGCTTGGGGTTCGTTGCACCAGGCGATCATGGCGGCGACCGACACCCGTCGCTCGCCAAGCTCCACCCGGCCGCCGGCGAATCAACGGTTCTTGAATACCGGTTTCCGCTTCTCGACGAATGCCGCCATCCCTTCCTTCTGATCTTCGGTAGCGAACAACGAATGGAACAGTCGACGCTCGAAATGGACGCCCTCGGCCAGCGTCGTCTCGTACGCACGGTTCACCGACTCCTTGACCATCATGACCGCCGGCAGAGAAAACTCGGCGATCGTCGTCGCAGCGGCAATCGCCTCGTCGAGCAGTTTGTCGGCAGGCAGCACACGCGACACCAGCCCGGCCCGCTCCGCCTCGGCTGCATCCATGAAACGTGCGGTCAGGCACATGTCCATGGCCTTCGCCTTCGAGACCGCGCGCGGCAGGCGCTGCGTGCCGCCAGCGCCAGGCATCACGCCCAGCTTGATCTCGGGTTGACCGAACTTGGCCGTTTCCGCCGCGAAGATGATGTCGCACATCATCGCGAGTTCGCAGCCACCGCCGAGCGCGAAGCCCGCCACGGCAGCGATGATCGGCTTGCGGATCTCGCGGACGGTCTCCCAGTTACGGGTGATGTAGTCGCCGCGGTAAGCATCCATATAGGAATAGGTCGCCATCATGCCGATGTCGGCCCCGGCCGCGAACGCCTTCTCGCTTCCCGTCACGACGATCGCGCCGATCTCGTCGTCCGCGTCGAACGCTTTCAGCGCGGCGCCCAGCTCATCCATCAGCGCATCGTTCAGCGCATTCAGCGCCTTCGGACGGTTGAGCGTGACCAGCCCGACTCGCCCCCGGGTCTCCACCAGGATGTTCTCGTAAGACATCTATTTCTCCTCGATCAATGAAATGAGAAACGCCTCGCACATGCGAATAGTTTGATGCTACCATTCTCCGACCAACCGGTCGGTTAATTAATCGATCCAACCCTTCTCAACGTCCATCAGGCCGCCGTCATGACCCATGCACTGTTCACGAAGCACGAAGACACGCTGAAACACGCCCTCGCCGCCATCGAGAGCCGCGGGTACTGGAGCCCGTTCGCGGAAATGCCGAGTCCCAAAGTGTACGGGGAAAGCGCGAACGCCGATGGCGAAGCGGCGTTCAAGGCACACCTCGGCAACACGTTCGTGCTCGACCAGCCGGCGTCCGGCGGAACCGTCGGCGCGGAGCAGTCGCCGTACGGGGTCGCGCTGGGCATCCGCTACCCGAAATCGACGCCCGACGAACTGATTGCCGCAGCCGCCGCGGCCCAGCGTGCATGGCGCGAAGCCGGCCCGAGCGCCTGGATCGGCGTCAGCCTGGAAATCCTCGCGCGACTGAATCGCGCGAGCTTCGAGATTGCCTACAGCGTGATGCACACGACGGGCCAGGCGTTCATGATGGCGTTCCAGGCCGGCGGCCCGCACGCGCAGGATCGAGCACTCGAAGCGGTCGCCTATGCATGGGACGAGTTGCGGCGCATCCCCGCCGATGCGCACTGGGAGAAGCCGCAAGGCAAGAACCCGCCGCTCGCGATGCACAAGCGCTATACGATCGTCCCGCGCGGTACCGGCCTCGTGCTCGGCTGCTGCACGTTCCCGACCTGGAACGGCTATCCGGGCCTGTTCGCCGACCTGGCGACCGGCAACACGGTGATCGTCAAACCCCATCCGGGCGCGATCCTGCCGCTCGCGATCACGGTCCGCATCGCCCGCGACGTGCTGCGCGAAGCCGGCTTCGATCCGAACGTCGTCACGCTCCTCGCGACCGAGCCGAACGACGGCGCCCTCGTGCAGGACCTCGCGCTGCGTCCTGAAATCAAGCTGATCGACTTCACGGGCAGCACGCAAAACGGCACGTGGCTCGAACGCAATGCCCACCAGGCACAGGTGTATACCGAGAAGGCAGGCGTCAACCAGATCGTGATCGACTCGACCGACGACCTGAAGGCCGCGGCCAAGAACATCGCGTTCTCGCTGGCGCTGTACTCCGGCCAGATGTGCACGGCACCGCAGAACATCTATGTGCCGCGCGACGGCATCCGGACGGCCGACGGTCACGCGAGCTTCGACGAAGTCGCGCAGGCCATCGCCGTCTCCGTGCAGAAGCTGACCGGCGACCCGGCGCGCTCGGTCGAATTGATCGGCGCGATCCAGAACGACGGCGTGACCGCGCGCATCGACGACGCGCGCAAGCTCGGCCGCGTGCTCGCCGACAGCCAGACGCTCCAGCACCCGGCGTTCGCCGACGCTCGCGTGCGCACGCCGCTCGTGCTGCAACTCGACGTGGCCGACCGCGCGAAGTTCACGCAGGAATGGTTCGGCCCGATCTCGTTCGTGATCGCGACCGACTCGACCGCGCAGTCGCTCGATCTCGCCGGCGAAATTGCCGCGGAACATGGCGCATTGACGCTGTCCGTCTACAGTACCGACGACAAGGTCCTCGACGCTGCGCACGATGCGGCGGTGCGTGGCGGCGTCGCGCTGTCGATCAACCTGACGGGCGGCGTGTTCGTCAACCAGTCGGCCGCCTTCTCCGACTTCCACGGCACCGGCGCGAACCCGGCCGCCAACGCGGCGCTGGCCGACCCGGCGTTCGTCGCCAACCGGTTCCGCGTGGTGCAAAGCCGCGTCCATGTTGCGCCGAAGGCAGTGCCCGCGGAAGCCGGCCAGACGGCATAACCCGAATGGCCGACGTGCAAACGCCGTCACGTTCTCTACCATGAACGAATCCGCCACCCGGCGGGTTCGTTGCACATCGACACACCCATGACCGACGCCTACATCTGCGACGCGATTCGCACCCCCATCGGCCGCTACGGCGGCGCCCTGAAAGACGTTCGTGCCGACGATCTCGGCGCGGTGCCGCTCAAGGCGCTGATCGAGCGCAACCGCAACGTCGACTGGTCGGCAATCGACGACGTGATCTACGGCTGCGCGAACCAGGCCGGCGAGGACAACCGCAACGTCGCGCGCATGTCCGCGCTGCTCGCGGGCCTGCCGACCGCCGTGCCGGGCACGACGCTGAACCGGCTGTGCGGCTCGGGCATGGACGCCGTCGGCACCGCCGCGCGCGCGATCAAGGCGGGCGAGGCACGCTTGATGATCGCGGGCGGCGTCGAAAGCATGACGCGTGCGCCGTTCGTGATGGGCAAGGCCGCCAGCGCGTTCGCGCGCCAGGCCGCCATTTTCGACACGACCATCGGCTGGCGTTTCGTCAATCCGCTGATGAAACAGCAATACGGCGTCGATTCGATGCCGGAGACGGCCGAGAACGTCGCGATCGACTACGACATCAGCCGCGCCGACCAGGACCTGTTCGCGCTGCGCAGCCAGCAGAAAGCCGCGCGCGCGCAACGGGACGGCACGCTCGCCGAGGAAATCGTCCCGGTGACGATTCCGCAGAAGAAAGGCGACGCGCTCGTCGTATCCGTCGACGAGCATCCGCGCGAAACGTCGCTCGAAGCGCTCGCGAAGCTGAAGGGCGTCGTGCGCCCGGACGGCTCGGCGACGGCCGGCAACGCGTCGGGCGTCAACGACGGCGCATGCGCACTGCTGCTCGCCAACGCGGAAGCCGCCGATCAATACGGGCTGCGCCGCCGTGCGCGCGTCGTCGGCATGGCGACCGCCGGCGTCGAGCCGCGCGTGATGGGCATCGGCCCGGCGCCGGCCACGCAGAAACTGTTGCGCCAGCTCGGGATGACGATCGATCAGTTCGACGTGATCGAGCTGAACGAGGCATTCGCGTCGCAGGGTCTCGCGGTGCTGCGCATGCTCGGCGTCGCCGACGACGATCCGCGCGTGAACCCGAACGGCGGCGCGATCGCGCTCGGCCACCCGCTCGGCGCATCGGGCGCCCGGCTCGTGACCACGGCACTTCATCAACTCGAGCGTACGGGCGGCCGCTTTGCGCTCTGTACGATGTGCATCGGCGTCGGCCAGGGCATCGCGATCGCCATCGAACGCGTGTAACCGACGCACCGCGCGCCTATAACGAAGTCATGAAGGAGACACTGCATGTCATATCAGGCGATCCAGCTGGATATCGATCAGGCTGCCCGCGTGGCCACGATCACCCTCAACCGTCCGGACAAGCTGAACAGCTTCACGCGGGCAATGCACCGCGAACTGCAGTCGGCACTCGATGAAGTCGAGACGGCCGGCGCGCGTGCGCTGATCCTGACGGGTTCGGGGCGCGGCTTCTGCGCAGGCCAGGACCTGGCCGACCTCGACTTCACGCCGGGCGCGTCCACGGACCTCGGCACGCTGATCGACGAGCATTTCAATCCACTGATCCGCCGCCTGCAACGCATGCCGATTCCGGTGATCGCCGCCGTCAACGGCACGGCGGCCGGCGCCGGCGCGAATCTCGCGCTCGCCTGCGACATCGTGTTCGCCGCGCGCTCGAGCAGTTTCATCCAGGCCTTCGTCAAGATCGGGCTCGTGCCCGATTCGGGCGGCACATGGTTCCTGCCGCAACGCGTCGGCATGGCACGCGCGCTGGGGCTCGCCCTGACCGGCGACAAGCTCGGCGCCGAACAGGCCGAACAATGGGGCTTGATCTGGCGCGCGGTCGACGACGATGCGCTCGCCGCGTCGGCCCGTCAAGTTGCCAACCAGCTCGCGCAGCAACCGACGCTCGCGATCGCGTCGATCAAGCAGTCGATGCGCGACAGCGTCACGAATACGCTCGACCAGCAGCTCGACCTCGAGCGTGACCTGCAGCGCAAGCTCGGCCAGTCGTACGACTACGCGGAAGGCGTGAAGGCGTTCATCGAGAAGCGCGCGCCGCGGTTCGAGGGGCGTTGACATGACCACCTCCACCGACACGCTCGACCCCGATGCGCTCGCCCGTGCGACAGCGCGGGCCATGTACGACGCGGACGCCTGCAGCCGCGCGTTCGGCATGGAAATCGCCGAAGTGCGCGCCGGCTACGCACGCCTGCAGATGCGCGTACGGCCGGAATTCCTGAACGGGCACCAGACCTGCCACGGCGGCATCATCTTCACGCTCGCCGATTCGACGTTCGCGTTCGCGTGCAACTCGTACAACCTGAATACCGTTGCCGCGGGCTGCTCGATCGAATACCTGCGCCCCGTCTACGGCAACGACCTGCTGACGGCCGAGGCGATCGAGCAGACACGCAACGGCCGGCATGGCGTCTACGACATCCGCGTCACGAACCAGACAGGCGAAACGGTCGCGATGTTTCGCGGCAAATCGGCCCAGATCAAGGGCACGGTCCTCCCGGAAGACCGCTGACGTCCACGGCTCGCTCATAACAATCACTGGAGACAGGCATGACTACCCCGCTACCGCTCGAGCCGATCGAGACCGCTTCACGCGACGAGCTGACCGCGTTACAGCTCGAACGCCTGAAATGGTCGCTCCGGCATGCGTATGAGCACTCCCCCGTCTATCGCCGCAAATTCGACGAAGCGGGCGTGCATCCCGACGACCTGAAGACACTCACGGATCTGTCGCGCTTCCCGTTCACGACCAAGAGCGACCTGCGCGACAGCTACCCGTTCGGCATGTTCGCGGTGCCGCAGGACCAGATCTCGCGCATTCACGCGTCGTCGGGCACGACCGGCAAGCCGACCGTCGTCGGCTATACGGCGCGCGACATCGATACGTGGGCGAATCTCGTCGCGCGCTCGATCCGCGCAGCCGGCGCGCGGCGCGGCGACAAGGTTCATGTCAGCTACGGCTACGGTTTGTTCACCGGCGGGCTCGGCGCACACTACGGCGCCGAACGCGCAGGGCTCACCGTCATCCCGTTCGGCGGCGGCCAGACCGAGAAGCAGGTGCAGCTGATCCAGGATTTCCGGCCCGACATCATCATGGTGACACCGAGCTACATGCTGTCGATCGCCGACGAGATCGAGCGCCAGGGTCTCGATCCCGCGCAGAGTTCGCTGCGCATCGGCATCTTCGGCGCGGAACCGTGGACGAACGACATGCGCGTGGCCATCGAGCAGCGGATGGGCATCGACGCGGTCGACATCTATGGGCTGTCCGAAGTGATGGGCCCGGGCGTCGCGTCTGAATGCGTCGAGACCAAGGACGGCCCGACCATCTGGGAAGACTACTTCTATCCGGAAATCATCGACCCCGAGACCGGCGAAGTGCTGCCGGACGGCGAACTCGGCGAGCTGGTCTTCACGTCGCTGACGAAGGAAGCGCTGCCGATCATCCGCTACCGCACGCGCGACCTCACGCGCCTGCTGCCCGGCACCGCGCGCACGATGCGCCGGATGGAAAAGATCACCGGGCGCTCGGACGACATGATGATCGTGCGGGGTGTCAACGTCTTCCCGACGCAGATCGAGGAACAGCTGCTGAAGCAGCGCGCGCTGGCACCGCACTATCAGATCGTGCTGACGAAGGAAGGTCCGCTCGACGTGCTGACGCTCAACGTCGAGCCGTGTCCCGAAACGGCGCCCGACACGGCCGCGATCCACGCGGCCAGACAGGCGCTCGCACACGACATCAAGTCGCTGATCGGCGTGACGGCTGTCATCAACGTATTGCCCGTGAACGGAATCGAGCGCTCGGTCGGCAAGGCGCGACGCGTCATCGACAAGCGCAAGGGCTGATACCGGCTACGGCACGACGGCGGTCCGGAACAGCGATCATGCGCGGCCCTCGAAAAAACAGCCCGACCGGCCAAAACCGGTCGGGCTGCCTCGTCTCGACGCGCCGGCTACACGTGCGTGCCGGCGTCACCGCGGATTACGAATTCGGGAACAGCAGCCACATCCGGCCGATCTGCTTCATCCGTCCGGCCTGGTCGCCGGCGTCGTCGCCGAGCCCCCAGAAATAGTCGGCCCGCACGCCACCCTTGATCGCGGAACCCGTGTCCTGCGCGAACACGAGCCGGTTCATCGGCGTATTCGTCAGCGGACGCGTGGTCTGCAGGAACACCGGCGTGCCGAGCGGGATCGACGACGGATCGACCGCAATCGAACGCTCCGCCGTGAGCGGCACGCCGAGCGCACCGATCGGGCCGTCCGCGCCGCCGTGCGGTGCATCTTCCTTCGTCGGCATGTCGCGGAAGAACACGAATCGCGGATTCGTGTCGAGCAACGCATCCACGCGAGTCGGGTTCGCCTTCGCCCACGCCTTGATGCCCTGCATCGTCGCCTGGGCGGGCGTCAGCTCGCCGCGATCGAGCAGCCACTTGCCGATCGAGCGATACGGCTGGTTGTTGGTGCCGCCGAAACCCACCCGCATCACCGAACCGTCGTCGAGCAGCACGCGTCCCGAGCCCTGCACCTGCAGGAAGAACGCCTCGATCGGATCGTCGACCCACACGAGTTCGTTGCCGTTCAGGATGCCGGCGCGCTCGAGCTGCGCGCGAGCGGGCAGCGCGGCACCGGTGCGATAGCCGGCCGGCCAGCGGTACAGCGCGTACTGGTAAGGACCGCGACGCACGCGGGAGCCATGCAGCAGCGGCTCGTAATAGCCGGTCACGAGCCCGTCGAGCGTGCCGTCGGTGTTCGCCAGCTGAAACGGCGTGAAATACGTTTCGAAGAAGGTACGCGCGCTGCTGACGTCGAGTTCGTCGAGGCGATCGGCGGCCGCGCAGGCGCGCTGCCACGCCGGCTGCCGCGCAAGCCGCGCGCAGTTCTGCCGCAGCGCGGCCGTCGCGCCGATCAGCGAATCGTCCTGCCACCCCGGCACCTGTTGCCATGCGACCGGCGTCAGCCGCTTCGCGGCGACCTGCCCCGGCACGATCGCCGCACCGGTCGGCGGCTTGAGCGTCGACGTGCGCGTCGGCGCGCCGCCGCACGCGGCAAGCAGCGCCGCCGTCGCGACCGCCGCAACCCAGCCGGCCGCCCGCGGCCCAAACCACATACAATGTCCGTTCTTGATGGAAACCGCCATGTCAGATTTTCTCGACCAATATCCGATGCTCATCTTCGCGCTCGAAGCCTTCGTAGCGCTTGCCCTGCTGATCTTCATCGTCGTGTGGACGTCGTCGGGCAGGAAGAAGCACGCCCGCGGCAACGACCGCCAGCCGCGCTGACCAGCGCCCGCACGCTCAATGCAGCGTGCGCGGCATGTGCAGCGCAAACTCGTCGACCGGCGCGTCGAACCGCTCGCCGTCCTCCGCCACGCAAAAGTACGCGCCGCGCATCGTGCCGACCGGCGTCGCGATCACGGCCCAGCTCGTGTATTCGAACTGTTCGCCCGGCTGCAGCAGCGGCTGGTGCCCGACGACGCCGAGCCCCTTCACTTCCTGCACGTGGTTTTCGCTGTCCGTGATGATCCAGTGACGCGCGATCAGCTGGGCCGCGACCTGCCCGGTATTCCGGATGGTCAGCGTGTACGCGAATGCGTATTGACGTCGATCGGGGTCGGATTGTTCCGGCAAGTAGCTGGTTTTCACCGAAACGGTGAACTGATACTGACTCATGGTGTTTCCGCTGTAGGTAACCGCCGCGCCGACTCGAGCGGCAGGGCCGCGGGCGCGCCGCACTGGTTCGGCATTCTATGCGGAATCGGGCCGCATCCGCACGGCCCGTCGCCGCGCACCGGGTCGCCGGACGGTAGAATGGCGGTTTTGCGCCGCAGCGTCCCCGCTCCCCTGTCATGACTCAATTCCGCATCGCTCCCAGCATCCTGTCGGCCGACTTTGCACGGCTCGGCGAAGAAGTCCGCAACGTGGTCGCCGCCGGCGCCGACTGGATTCACTTCGACGTGATGGACAACCATTATGTGCCGAACCTCACGATCGGCCCGCTCGTCTGCGAGGCGATCCGCCCGCACGTGCAGGTGCCGATCGACGTGCACCTGATGGTGCGCCCGGTCGACCGGATCGTGCCCGATTTCGCGAAAGCCGGCGCGAACCTGATCAGCTTCCACCCGGAAGGCTCGGACCACATCGATCGTACGCTGTCGCTGATCCGCGATCACGGCTGCAAGGCCGGCCTCGTGTTTAACCCGGCCACGCCGTTGAACTATCTCGACCACGTGATGGACCGCCTCGACTTCGTGCTGCTGATGTCGGTGAACCCGGGCTTCGGCGGCCAGTCGTTCATTCCGGAAACGCTGAACAAGCTGCGCGAAGCGCGCGCCCGCATCGACGCGTACACCGAGCGCACCGGCCGCGAGATCCTGCTCGAGGTCGACGGCGGCGTGAAGGCCGACAACATCGCGGAAATCGCGGCGGCCGGCGCGGACACCTTCGTCGCGGGTTCGGCGATCTTCGGCAAGCCCGATTACCGCACGGTGATCGACGAGATGCGTGCCGCGCTCGGCACCGTCGCGCGGAGCTGACGCCGTGGCCGATTCCTCGCTGGCCGGGCCCGCAGCCGACGGCGCGGTCCGTTTCGCGACGCCGCGCATCGACGCGGCACTGATCGACCTCGACGGCACGATGGTCGACACGGCCGACGATTTCACGGCCGGGCTGAACGGAATGCTCGCGCAGCTCGGCGCGCCGGCCACGTCGCGCGACGAGGTGATCGGCTACGTCGGCAAGGGCTCCGAGCATCTGATCCAGAGCGTGCTGAAGCCGCGCTTCACGCCCGACGAAGCGCACGCGCGCTTCGACGACGCGCTCGCGATCTACCAGACCGAGTACGCGAAGATCAACGGCCGCCACACGCGTCTCTATCCGGACGTCGCAACCGGCCTCGATGCGTTGCGCACGGCCGGCATCCGGCTCGCATGCGTGACGAACAAGCCGCACCGCTTCGCGGTCGAGCTGCTCGAGCAATACGGGCTGATCGATCGCTTCGGCATCGTGCTCGGCGGCGACAGCGTCGCGCGCAAGAAGCCCGATCCGCTGCCGATGCTGACGGCGTGCGAAGCGCTCGGCGTCGCGCCGGACGCGGCGGTCGCGATCGGCGACTCGGAAAACGACGCGCTGGCGGGCCGCGCGGCCGGGATGGCGACGCTGACGGTGCCCTACGGCTACAACCACGGCAAAGCTATACAAACGATAAATTCGGATGGTATAGTCGATTCGTTGCTGGTCGCAGCCCGCGCGATCACCGCGCACAATGCCGGCCGGCCAACCCTCTGATTATTTCTTCCATCCGCATGTTTCTGAATAAAAAACGGAGTCTGAGCAGCATCGACCGGGGAGCCTGGCCCTGGCGTCGCTGGTCGCGCTAACCTCTTCGATGAGGTACGCTGAGGCACGTCTTCAGCGCCGTTTTTTATCTCGCTGCGCAGCCGCGCGCCGATCGTCGCACCACCTCGAGTTCTACCGCGTCCGAACGCTTGCGTTCAGGACCGGCCGCAGGCTCGCGACGTTCACGCCCGGCGTGCCGGCCGGCAACAGGCACTTCTCGATCGACCGCCCTTTCGCCGACGGCAGCCCGCGCAGCGTCAAGTGATCCCTGGCGCACGCCGCCGCTCGTCCCGAACAGGACCGGAACATGACCGAACTCGAATTCCAATCGCTTGCGAACGAAGGCTACAACCGCATCCCGCTGATCGCGGAAGCGCTCGCCGACCTCGAAACGCCGCTGTCCCTCTACCTGAAGCTGGCCCAGCCTGAACGCGCGGGCGCCAACTCGTTCCTGCTCGAGTCGGTGGTCGGCGGCGAACGCTTCGGCCGCTATTCGTTCATCGGCCTGCCCGCCCGCACGCTGGTGCGCACCCGCAACGGCGTGTCCGAAGTGGTGCGCGACGGCCAGGTCGTCGAGACGCACGACGGCGACCCGTTCGAATTCATCGAGTCGTTCCAGGCGCGCTTCAAGGTGGCGCAGCGCCCGGGCCTGCCGCGCTTCTGCGGCGGCCTCGCCGGCTATTTCGGTTACGACGCGGTGCGCTACATCGAGAAGAAGCTCGCGAACACCGCGCCGCGCGACGATCTCGGCCTGCCCGACATCCAGCTGCTGCTCACCGAAGAAGTCGCGGTGATCGACAACCTCGCCGGCAAGCTCTATCTGATCATCTATGCGGACCCGGCCCAGCCGGAAGCCTATACGAAGGCCAAGCAGCGCCTGCGGGAGCTGAAGCAGCGCCTGCGCACGACCGTACAGCCGCCCGTCACGTCGGCGAGTGTGCGCACCGAGACGTTCCGCGAGTTCAAGAAGGAAGACTATCTGGCCGCCGTGCGCCAGGCGAAGGAATACATCGCGGCCGGCGAACTGATGCAGATCCAGGTCGGCCAGCGTCTGACGAAGCCGTATCGCGACAATCCGCTGTCGCTGTATCGCGCGCTGCGTTCGCTGAATCCGTCGCCGTACATGTACTACTACAACTTCGGCGATTTCCACGTGGTCGGCGCATCGCCGGAAATCCTGGTGCGCCAGGAAAAGCGCGGTGAAGACCAGATCGTCACGATCCGTCCGCTCGCCGGCACGCGTCCGCGCGGCAACACGCCCGAGCGCGATGCGGAACTCGCGACCGAACTGCTGAACGATCCGAAGGAAATCGCCGAGCACGTGATGCTGATCGACCTCGCGCGCAACGACGTCGGCCGCATCGCGGAAATCGGCTCGGTGCAGGTGACCGACAAAATGGTGATCGAAAAGTACTCGCACGTGCAGCACATCGTCAGCTCGGTCGAAGGCAAGCTGAAGCCCGGCATGACGAACTACGACGTGCTGCGCGCGACGTTCCCGGCCGGCACGCTGTCCGGCGCGCCGAAGGTGCGCGCGATGGAACTGATCGACGAGCTCGAGCCGATCAAGCGCGGGCTGTACGGCGGCGCCGTCGGCTACCTGTCGTTCTCGGGCGAGATGGATCTCGCGATCGCGATCCGCACGGGCCTGATCCACAACGGCAACCTGTATGTGCAAGCGGCAGCCGGCGTCGTCGCGGACTCGGTGCCCGAATCCGAATGGCAAGAGACCGAGAACAAGGCGCGCGCGGTGCTGCGTGCGGCCGAACAGGTCCAGGACGGCCTCGATAGCGACTTCTGACCGGAGACTGACCATGCTGCTCATGATCGACAACTACGATTCGTTCACCTACAACCTGGTCCAGTACTTCGGCGAACTGGGCGAGGACGTGCACACCTATCGCAACGACGAAATCACGCTCGACGACATCGCGCGCCTGAACCCCGCCGCCATCTGCCTGTCGCCCGGCCCGAGCAATCCGCAGCACGCGGGCATCACGCTCGACGTGCTGCGCGAATTCGCGGGCAAGAAGCCGATCCTCGGCGTCTGCCTCGGCCACCAGGCGATCGGCGAAGCATTCGGCGGCCGCGTCGTGCGCGCGAAGACCATCATGCACGGCAAGGTGAGCCGGATCGAAACCGACTGCCGCGGCGTGTTCGCCGACCTGCCGAAGCATTTCGACGTCACGCGCTACCACTCGCTCGCGATCGAACGTGAATCGCTGCCCGACTGCCTCGAGGTGTCCGCATGGACCGACGACGGCGAGATCATGGGCGTGCGCCACAAGACGCTGCCGGTCGAAGGCGTGCAGTTCCACCCGGAATCGATCCTCTCCGAGCACGGCCATGCGCTGCTCGAGAATTTCCTGAAGCAGAATCGCGCAGCGGCCCGCGCGGCCGCGCCGGCAGCCTGACGGGAGACGCACGATGACGATTACCCCGCAGGAAGCGCTGCAACGCACGATCGAGCACCGCGAGATCTTCCACGACGAAATGCTGCACCTGATGCGGCTCATCATGCGCGGCGACATGTCGCCCGTGATGGCGGCCGCGATCATCACCGGGCTGCGCGTGAAGAAGGAGACGATCGGCGAGATCGCCGCCGCCGCGACCGTGATGCGCGAATTCGCGAACCACGTCGAAGTGCAGGACAACTCGAACTTCGTCGACATCGTCGGCACGGGCGGCGACGGCGCGCACACGTTCAACATCTCGACCGCGTCGATGTTCATCACGGCGGCGGCCGGCGCGAAGGTCGCGAAGCACGGCAACCGCGGCGTGTCGAGCAAGTCCGGCAGCGCCGACGTGCTCGAGGCGCTCGGCGTGAACATCGACCTGCAGCCCGACCAGGTTGCCGCATCGATCGCCGAAACCGGCATGGGCTTCATGTTCGCGCCGAACCATCATCCGGCGATGAAGAACATCGCGGCCGTGCGCCGCGAGCTCGGCGTGCGGACGATCTTCAACATTCTCGGCCCGCTGACCAATCCGGCCGGCGCGCCGAACCAGCTGATGGGCGTGTTCCACCCCGACCTCGTCGGCATCCAGGTGCGCGTGATGCAGCGCCTCGGCGCGCAGCACGTGCTGGTCGTGTACGGCAAGGACGGGATGGATGAAGTGTCGCTGGGCGCCGCGACGCTCGTCGGCGAATTGCGCGACGGCAAGGTGCACGAATACGAGATCCATCCGGAGGACTTCGGCCTGCAGATGGTATCGAACCGCACGCTGAAGGTGGAAAATGCCGAGGAATCGCGCACGATGCTGCTCGGCGCGCTGGACAACCAGCCGGGTGTCGCACGCGAGATCGTCACGCTGAACGCGGGCACCGCGCTCTATGCAGCCAATATCGCCGAATCGATCGCCGACGGCATCCAGCTCGCCCGCGAAGCGATCGCGAGCGGCAAGGCACGCGCGAAGGTCGACGAACTCGTGCGCTTCACGCAGCAGTTCAAGCGCTGACTCCCTTTACGAATCAAGCAGGAACCCACATGAGCGACATTCTCGACCGAATCATCGCCGTCAAGCGCGAAGAAGTCGCGGCGGCCATGCGCAGCACGCCGCTCGAGGCACTGAAACTGGACGCATCGGCGCGCGACCTGCGCGACTTCGTCGGCGCACTGCGCGCGAAGCAGGCAGCGGGCCAGGCGGCGGTAATCGCCGAAGTGAAGAAGGCGAGCCCGTCGAAGGGCGTGCTGCGCGAGCATTTCGTGCCGGCCGACATCGCGCGCTCGTATGCGGCCCACGGCGCGGCGTGCCTGTCGGTGCTGACCGACGAGCAATTCTTCCAGGGCAGCGTCCGCTATCTCGAGGAAGCGCGTGCGGCGTGCACGCTGCCGGTGCTGCGCAAGGACTTCATCGTCGACGCGTACCAGATCCTCGAGGCGCGCGCGATGGGCGCCGACGCGATCCTGCTGATCGCGGCCGCGCTCGACACGCCGCTGATGCAGGACCTCGAGGCGTACGCGCACTCGCTCGGCCTCGCGGTGCTGGTCGAAGTTCACGACCGCGACGAGATGGAACAGGCGCTGACGCTGAAGACGCCGCTGCTCGGCATCAACAACCGCAACCTGCGCACGTTCGAGACGACGATCCAGACCACGCTCGACATGCTCGACATGATTCCGCCGGACCGCATGGTCGTGACCGAGTCGGGCATCCTGTCGCGCACCGACGTCGACACGATGCGCGCGGCGAACGTGAACGCGTTCCTCGTCGGCGAAGCGTTCATGCGCGCCGACCAGCCGGGCGAGGAACTGGCGCGGATGTTCTTCTGATGGCGATCGAAAAGGAAATCAAGCTCGCGCTGCCGGCCGGCCAGGCCGATGCGGCGCGGCGCTTTTTCGAGACGCTGACCGGCGAAACCGGTAACGTGATCGCGCTGGCGAACGTCTACTACGACACGCCCGACCTCGCGCTGGCGCGCTCGAAGAGCGCGGTGCGCGTGCGCCGCACGCCGCACGGCTGGCTGCAGACCTTCAAGACGGTCGGCAGCGCGGAAGCCGGCCTGCATCGCCGCCATGAATGGGAGTTGCCCGTCGCCGGCGATGCGCTCGAAATCGATGCGCTGGTCACCGCGTGCGACGTGCCGGAGGCTGCCGGCGCGCTGCGCGATGCGGCGCCCGCGCTGCACGCGCTGTTCCGGACGGATTTTTCGCGTACGCTGTGGCGCGTCGCAATCGGCGGCGCAACCGTCGAGGCCGCGGTGGACGTCGGCGAGATCGTCGTCCAGGCGGAACACGATACGCGCCGCGAACCGATCAGCGAAATCGAACTCGAACTGATCGACGGCCCGGAAGCGGCGCTCGCGACACTCGCCGCCGAACTGCAGCAAGCGCTGCCGGGCCTCGCCCCCGAAAACATCAGCAAGGCGCAACGCGGCTACCGGCTGCGCGCGCAATAAACCCGCATCACGCATGGCAACCCGCAAGACTTTCCGCACGCCGCAGCAGGCGTCGCTGTTCGATGATCCCGTGCCGGAAACGGCGCAGGACGATGTTCCCGCCCCGGCGCCTGCGCCGGCCGCAGCCGGGCGCAAGCCCGCAAAGAAGGCCGCGGCCGCCGCGCCGGTTTCCGCCGCGCCGCAGCCCGCTGCCGCCGACGCTCCCGGCACTCCCGCCGCCCCTGTTGTCGCGGATGTCCCGCACCTCGCCGCGCAATTCGACGCGCTGCCGGCCGTCTGGCGCGACGTGCTGAAACCCTTCACCGACAGCGACGCGTATGCGCCGCTGTGCCGCTTCGTCGACGACGAACGCGCGGCCGGCAAGACGGTCTACCCGACCGACGTGTTCCGCGCGCTGCGCCTGACGAGCCCGGACGACGTGAAGATCGTGATCCTCGGCCAGGACCCGTACCACGGCGACGACCGCGGCACGCCGCAGGCGCACGGCCTCGCGTTCTCGGTGCCGCCGGCCGTGCGCACGCCGCCGTCGCTGCGCAACATCTTCAAGGAGATCGCCGCGAATTTCGGCCACGACACGCCGCGTCACGGCTGCCTCGATACCTGGGCGCGCCAGGGCGTGCTGCTGCTCAACACCGTGCTGACGGTCGAGCGCGGTGCGGCCGCGAGCCACGCGAAGCGCGGCTGGGAGCAATGCACGGACACGCTGATCCGCGAACTCGCCAGCCGCCATCGCGGCCTCGTGTTCATGCTGTGGGGCGCGCATGCGCAGGCGAAGCGCGCGCTGTTCGATGCGAGCGCGCACTGCGTGCTCGAGGCGCCGCATCCGTCGCCGCTGTCCGCTCACCGCGGTTTCCTCGGTTGCCGCCACTTCGCGCTCGCGAACGACTATCTGGTCGACGCTGGGCGCGCGCCGATCGACTGGCGCCTGCCGGAGGTGGCCGAAACGCTTGCATAACCGCGTTGCGCGTTTAGCGCTTCACGTTTCGCTTTCGTCCGCATCAAGCAAAAACGCCGCGCCCCTTTCGGGACGCGGCGTTTTTTTCATCCGTCGGACGCAGCGGGTGCACCGCACCCGCGTCGGCCTCAGACGGCAGCGATCGCTTCGCGTGCGCTGGCGAGCGCGGCGCTCTGCGCATCCGGCCCGAGGTTCAGGCCTTCAGCGTGGATGAAGTTCACGTCGGTCAGGCCGATGAAGCCGAGGAACGAGCGCAGGTACGGCGTCTGGCTGTCGTTCGGCGTACCCAGGTACTTGCCGCCGCGGGCCGTCACCACGTGAACCTTCTTGCCCTTGATCAGGCCTTCCGGACCGTTCTCGGTGTAGCGGAACGTGACGCCTGCGCGGGCGATCCAGTCGAAATACGTCTTCAGTTGCGACGACACGCCGAAGTTGTACATCGGTGCGCCGATCACGATGATGTCGGCGGCTTGCAGTTCGGCGATCAGCGCATCGCTCTTCGCGACGATCGCATTCTGTTCCGCGCTGCGCTGGTCGGCCGGCGTGAAGAATGCGCCGAGCACCGATTCATCGAGGTGCGGCAGCGCGTCGGCCAGCAGGTCGCGAACCACGACCTTCGAACCGGGGTTCGATTGTTGCAGCTTTGCCGTCAGTTCGTTGGCCAGCAGCGTGGATTGCGCACCTTGCGAGCGCGCCGCGGAATTGATTTGCAGAATGGTCGTCATGTCAGGCTCCGGTTTGGTTGCGCTTCGGTAGCGCGAGTGACGCCATTGTGCGTGGCCGCATGGCCGCGAAAAAGCGGGTTCAGGGCGACGGATTGTTGCAGCAACAGAACAATCCATGATCGCGCCCCGAAACCCGCCCGTGCATGCTCAGCCCTTCAGCCAGGCTTCGCGGGCCTTCTGCGCGGCAGCCGGTTTCGCGGCGGCCGCGAGCCGGTAGCGCGCGATTTCCGGCCCGTCCAGTTTCAGTTTCGCGGTCCGCAGCTCGTCGCGGCGGAATGCGTGCACCTCGACCTTGTCGCCCGGCCGGTAACGCGCGAGCAGCATGTCGAGGTTCGTGCCGGTGACGCGCAGCCCGTCGAGCGCGATCAGCGTGTCGCCCGCCGACAGCCCCGCCCGATGCGCGCCGCCGCCTTCGTAGACCGCCGCCAGCGTGCAGTCCGCGCCGCCGCGCAGCCGCGCGCCGATGGTCGGCTTCGCGGTCGCACCCGCTGCAACCTCCGGCGTGAGCGTCACGCCGAACGGCGCGAGCAGGTCGGCGAGCGGCAGGTCGCGCGTGCCGTGCACGGCGTCGGCGAACAGCCGGCCGAGCGCGACGCCCGTCGCTTCCTCGATCAGCGTCTCGACCTCGTTTTCCTCGACACCCGCCTGCTTGCCACGATAGAACTCGCGGCCGTAGCGTTGCCACAGCAGACGCATCACGTCGTCGAGCGACTTGCGGTTGCGCGTCTGCGCCCGGATCGCGAGATCGAACGCAAGCGCGACGAGCGAACCCTTCGTGTAATAGCTGACGATCGCGTTGGTCGCGTTCTCGTCCTGACGGTAGTACTTGATCCACGCGTCGAACGAGCTGTCCGCGACGCTCTGCTTCAGGCGCCCCGTGCCGCGCAGCACGCCGCCGACGGTACGGCCGAGCGCCGCGAAATATTCGTCCTGCGACATCAGCCCGCTGCGCACCAGCATCAGGTCGTCGTAATACGACGTGAAGCCTTCGAACAGCCACAGCAGCGACGTGTAGTTTTCGCGCGCGAGGTCGTACGGCACGAACGCGGCCGGTTTGATGCGCTTCACGTTCCACGTATGGAAATACTCGTGGCTGCAAAGGCCGAGGTACGTGCGATAGCCTTCCGTCGTTTCCGACCGGCCCTTCACCGGCAGGTCGGTGCGGTTGCAGATCAGCGCGGTCGACGCACGGTGCTCGAGGCCGCCGTAGCCGTCGCTGACCGCGAGCGTCATGAACACGTAGCGGTCCATCGGCGCCTGTTTCGATTTCGGTTCGAACAGCGCGATCTGCGCTTCGCACACGCGCTTCAGGTCGGTGCGCAGCCGCTCCATGTCGAGCTGCGTCACGCGCCCGGCGATCACGATGTCGTGCGGCACACCGTGCGCGTCGAACGTCGCCAGCGCGAATTCGCCGATCGTCACCGGATGGTCGGCGAGCTCGTCGTAGTTCGCTGCGCGATACGCGCCGAACCCGTAGCGCCTGGTCCCGCGTGCCTCGGGCAACGACGTGCCGACGCGCCACGTGCGAAACGCCGGGCCCGCCGGTTTCGCGATGTCGACCTCGCATGGCGCATCCTCGCGGCCGGCGGCGCTCAGGAACACGGCCGTGGCGTTGAAGAAGCCGCCCGAGTCGTCGAGATACGCGGAGCGGACCGACAGGTCCCATGCGTACACGTCGTAGCGCAACGTCAGCGCGCCGTTCACCGGCGCGGCCTGCCACGTGTTCTTGTCGGTTTTCGCGATCCGCACCTTGCGGCCCGCGTCGTTGAACGCGGCGAGCGTCACGATGTTGCGCGCGAACTCGCGCACGAGGTAGCTGCCCGGAATCCATACCGGCAGCGAGAAGCGCTGGCCTTCGGGATCGGGATCGGTGACCGTCACCGTCACTTCGAACAGGTGCGCGGCAAGATCTTTCGGGGCAATCGAATAGCGGATCGGCTGGGTCATCGTGGCAATCGGTCGAAAATCGGACGGGAAATCAGACGGAATACGGCGGCGGAAACGAAGAGAGGCGCCGGCAGAGATCGCGGGCGCCCCTCGCTGGCCGGGCCGTGCGGCCCGGCGTGTCGCCGGTTACTTGCTCGACGCGAGCGCCTGGTTCAGCTGGTCGGCCGACACCGCGCCCGGCAGGCGGCGGCCGTCGGGCAGGAAGATCGTCGGCGTGCCGGTGACGTTCATCCCGCGGCCGAGCGCGAGGTTCTTGTCGAGCGCGGTCGTATCGCAGGCGCCGGCGCCGGTCGGCACGCGATGGTCAAGCATCCAGCCCTCCCAGGATTTCGCGCGATCGGTCGCGCACCAGATCGCCTTCGACTTCGTGGTCGAATCGGGCGACAGCACCGGATACAGGAACGTGTAGACGGTAACGTTGTCGACCGACTGCAGCGTCGTCTCGAGGCGCTTGCAGTACGGGCAGTTCGGATCGGAGAACACCGCGATCTTGCGGGCGCCGTTGCCCTTGACGACCTTGATCGCGTTCGCGAGCGGCAGGCTCGCGAAGTCGATCTTGTTGAGGTCGGACAGGCGCGCGTCGGTCAGGTTCTTGTGCGTCTTGGTGTCGACGAGATCGCCGAGCAGCACGTAGTCGCCGGCTGCATCGCTATAGATGATCTGCGTGCCGAGGTTCACTTCGTACAGGCCCGCGACGGGCGACTTCGACACGCTCTTGATCGGCGCGTCGTTGCCGAGACGCGCTTGCAGCGTGGCTTTCAGCTTGTCGGTGGTCTGGTCGGCCTGCGCGGTACAGCCGAGCGTCGCCATCGTGACGGCCAGCGCCAGCGATGCGATGCGGATCGTTTTTTTCATCCTGTCGTTCCTTCAGCTCAATCGGAGTGCACGTCACAGTGTACGCCGTAACGGAGCCCAGTCCGACAGGCCGAGGGCGCGAAGGTTCGCTCAGCCGAGCGCGGCCGACACGAGCCAGCGCTTCACGAGCGGTTGCGCGCCGACGAACGCCATGCCCGCGTTGCGGACCGCCTTCGCGAACGAGCCCGGAACCGCGAACAGCCGCTGCAGCCCGTCGGTCGCGACCATCAGTGCGCGGATGTCCTCGCGGCGCGAGCGCTCGTAGCGGCGCAGCAGCACCGTGTCGCCGAGGTTGCGGAAGCTCTCCTTGTTCGCGATCGCATCGGCGAGTGCCGCGACGTCGCGCAGCCCGAGGTTCATCCCCTGCCCCGCGAGCGGATGGATCAGGTGCGCGGCATCGCCGACCAGCGCGACGCGCGGGGCGATCAGCTTGTCGACGGTCTGTAGCGCGAGCGGGAAGCCGGCCGCCGGCGTCACGCATTCCAGCGTGCCGACCTGGCCGTGCGACACGCGCTCGACTTCCGCCGCGAGCTGCGCGGGATCGAGCGCGAGCAGTTCGTCCGCATGCGCGGTGTGCGCGGACCACACGAGCGACACGTGACCGTCCGGCAGCGGCAGCAACGCAATGATCTCGCCTTCGTGAAACCACTGACAGGCCGTCTCGCGGTGCGGCAGCGACGCCTTGAAGTTCGCGACGACGCCCGTCTGCCGGTAATCGCGCCGCTCGACCCTGGCCCCCATTTGAGAACGCACCCACGAATGCGCGCCGTCCGCGCCGACCACGAGGTCCGCTTCGAGCACCTTGCCCGACGACAGCGTGAGCACGGCTGCGTCGTCGCGCACGTCGAAGCCCTGCGCGCGCGCGTCGAACCACGTGAGGTTCGGCTGGAACCGCAGCGCCGCGTCGAGCGACGTCTCGATCAGCGACGATTCGGCGATCCAGGCCAGTTGCGGCACGGAGGCCTGGTACGCGGAGAAATGCAGTTCCGCGTGCGCGTCGCCGTACACGCGCATGTCGTACACCGGCGCGAGCCGGCCATGATCGAGCGCCTGCCAGACCCGCAGCCGCTCCAGCAGTGCCTGCGAGCTGGACGACAGCGCGTAGATGCGGGTGTCGAACGCGAGATCGGCGGGGCGCGGCGTGGCCGGCTGGGCGAGCAAGGCGGTCTTGTAGCCGGACTGGGTCAGTGCGAGCGCGGCCGTCTTGCCGACGAGCCCGCCGCCGACCACGGCGACATCGAAGGTGTGGTGGGCAGTCATGGCGGGCATTATAGCCGTGGGGCCAATCCCTTACGCGGCCGGACTTTGCGGGAAATCAGCAGAATCGCAGGCGGGTCCGGCAGCGCGGCGGCCCGTCGCATCGGGCGTTCGGGTGAAGGCCGGAAACCGGGGCGTCGGCACGGTACAATAGCGCCTTTGAACGTCGGCCCGCCGCGCCCCGCGCGCCGGCCGTCCCTATTTTCCCGCGCCGCCGTGCCTTGTCCGGCCGCGCCGCTCCACCCGTCCGAAGGATTCCATGAGTCTCAAATGCGGCATCGTCGGCTTGCCCAACGTCGGCAAGTCCACCCTGTTCAATGCGCTGACCAAGGCCGGCATCGCCGCCGAGAACTACCCGTTCTGCACGATCGAGCCGAACGTCGGCATCGTCGAAGTGCCTGACACGCGCCTGAAGGCGCTCGCCGAGATCATCAACCCCGAGCGCATCGTGCCGGCCGTCGTCGAATTCGTCGACATCGCGGGCCTCGTCGCGGGCGCGAGCAAGGGTGAAGGCCTCGGCAACCAGTTCCTCGCGAACATCCGCGAAACCGATGCCATCACGCACGTCGTGCGCTGCTTCGAGGACGACAACGTCATCCACGTCGCCGGCAAGGTCAGCCCGATCGACGACATCGAAGTGATCAACACCGAACTCGCGCTCGCCGACCTCGGCACCGTCGAGAAGGCGCTCACGCGCTACTCGAAGGCCGCGAAGTCCGGCAACGACAAGGAAGCGGTGAAGCTCGCCGCGGTGCTCGAGAAGGTGCGCGCGCACCTCGACCAGGGCAAGGCCGTGCGCGGCCTCGATCTGTCGGACGACGAGCAGGCGCTGCTCAAGCCGTTCTGCCTGATCACCGCGAAGCCGGCGATGTACGTCGCGAACGTGAAGGACGACGGCTTCGAGAACAACCCGCACCTCGACGTGGTGCGCAAGTATGCGGAAAGCGAGAACTCGCCGGTGGTCGCGGTGTGCGCGGCGATCGAGGCGGAAATCGCCGATCTCGACGATGCGGACAAGGAAGCGTTCCTCGCCGACATGGGCATGGAAGAGCCGGGCCTCGACCGCGTGATCCGCGCAGGCTTCAAGCTGCTCGGCCTGCAGACCTACTTCACCGCGGGCGTGAAGGAAGTGCGCGCGTGGACGATCCATATCGGCGACACGGCGCCGCAAGCGGCCGGCGTGATTCATACGGACTTCGAGCGCGGCTTCATTCGCGCGCAGACGATCGCATTCGACGACTTCGTCGCGTACAAGGGCGAACAAGGTGCGAAGGAAGCCGGGAAGATGCGCGCGGAAGGGAAGGAATATGTCGTGCACGACGGGGATGTGATGAACTTCCTGTTCAACGTCTGACGCATCAACAGACGCTGTTTCGTGCAGTGTCACGGTAACCAGGAAAAGCCCGCGGAAGTCGCGGGCTTTTTTCATTTCGAACGGGTTCGTGAAGGTTTGCGATGAGTGGTCGCGGATAACCTTTACGTCATTTCCTTCGTCGCCGCCGTTACACAGATCGCCTGTGCCGCAGGTCGCATCGAACCATGGCTCTATGCGTTACGCGTCGATTTTTCGCATGATGCGCCGCGCGCTTTCTTCCGCTTTGCGATCCTGCTTCGAGCTTCTGCCTGCGCCGAGGCCGCTCGCACACCAGCGTGTCGACCAGTTGCTGCAGCGCTCGCTCGGCGACAAGTTGATCTCTCCACGCGTGGCAATTCATGCTGGTCCGATTCGAATCGAGCGCCCGCCATACACCCGTGCGACGCCGGAATCCTCAACGTTGCAATCCTGCGGCGAGTTCCGGCCACAGCGATGAATGGCTGCGGCGAAACATGCCGACGTGACCGATTGCTCGGCCTTCGCAGTTTTCCGGACTGATGAAGTGGATATGGCTTCTGGCGCGCGGCAACCATCGCAGCCAGTCTTCTATATTGGCCGGCGTTGCAAGCGGATCGTCGACTGCCGCGACGACCGTGATCGGCGCGCAGAATTCGCCGTAGTAATGGTGTGTGACGCCGCGCCCGAACTCGTTCGCGACGTATCCGGGGCGGCGACACCATCGCGCCCATTGCAGCCCGACCTGCGCCGGCAGATCGTCGCCCCAACCGAGTGCTCTGGCTGGCACATAGCCGAACAGGCTTGCAAAAACCGGTACATAAAGATGCACCAACCATGACGCGGCGATTCGCGTCGGCCACCCGATGTTGCCGACGTAACCGGAGGAGGCGGATATCGCACACAGCGAGCGAACCGATGCGTGGTTCGGCATCAGGCCGACCAGTTGCGCACCCGCGCTATGTCCGATCAGGTGCGCATCGCTTGCTCGGGTTTCGTTGAGGAGCCAGTCGAGCGCAGCGGGCATGTCCCGTTGCCCCCAATCCTGTTTGCGGGCGCGCGAATGGCGGACGTGGCTCTCGTCGAGCGATGCGCCGATCCCCCGGTAATCGAATACGAACGTCGGATGGCCGCTATCGCGCAGCCACTCCGCGAACGCAAAATAGAAAGACTGACGCAGCCCGGTTGCAGGACAGACGAGCACGGGTGAACGGCTATCGGCCGCTGCCGGGAAATAGGTGCCCTGCAGCGCGTACCCGTCGACGGCGCGAAACGCAACGCGCACTCGGGGAAGTGATGGCTCAGTCATTGTGTTCGATAACGAACGAGCGATCTCGTTTCGAGACGCAATGACCAATCAACGCTCGCCAAATCGATCCTTCCATCGATTCACTCCAGTTCTCGATGTGACCAATGTATGGAGAGGGCGTCGGCGATGAAATCAGACGAGTTCGATTTTGCGAGTCCTTATGTCAATGATTCGCCGTGGTGATGAACGCTCCAGGTTCCACGTCAAGTGCCTCCGTTTGCTGGTGCAAAACAAATGGCCCGATCGCCAATGCCGATCGGGCCACTTTCACGACGGGAATCCCCGTGTCTACCGACAGCGAACGCTCACGCCCGCTGCCGCATCGTCACTTCATCACATCGCCGACACCCGCCGCCCCGCCCCCGCCCGCGCTTCACGACCGCGCTTGTTCAGCCACGAAGCAAACAACACGAGCAGCGCGAGCACGGCCGTCGCACCGACTTCCATCCGGTGTTCCTCGCTGACGAACATCACGGTCAGCGTGCCGCAGATGAACAGGATCACCGCCCACGTGAGCCACGGGAACAGCCACATCCGCAGCGTCAGGTCGGCGCCGCCCGATTCGAGCGTCCTGCGCATCCGCAGCTGCGAGATCGCGATCACGAGATACACGAGCAGCGCGATCGCACCCGACGTCGCCAGCAGGAAGCCGAACACCTGCTCCGGCATCAGGTAGTTCGCGATCACGGTCAGGAAACCGAATGCGGTCGATGCCAGCACGGCCGCACGCGGCGTACCGGTCGAATCGGTGCTGTGCAGGAACGCAGGTGCGTCGTTGCGCTTGGACAGCGAGAACAGCATCCGCGATGCGGTGTACAGCGCGGAATTCAGGCAGCTCGCGACCGACACGAGCACGATCACGTCGATGATCGCCTTCGCGTTCGGAATGCCGATCAGCTCCATCGCACGCTGATACGAGCCGTGCTTCGGCAACAGCGGATCGTTCCACGGCACGATCGCCGCGACGACGAGGATCGAGCCGAGATAGAACAGCGTGATACGCCAGATGACGGAATTGGTCGCACGCACGATCTGGCGTTGCGGGTTGTCCGACTCGGCGGCCGCGATCGTCACGATCTCGGTACCGAGGAACGAGAACATCGTCGTCAGCATCGCCGCGAGCACCGCGCCGGCGCCGTTCGGCATGAAGCCCTGGTGCGCGAAGAGGTTCGACACGCCCGATACGGCCGGCGCGGGCACGATGCCGACGATCGCCGCACCGCCGATGCACAGGAACACGACGATCGCGACAACCTTGATCAGCGCGAACCAGAATTCGAATTCGCCGTAGTTCTTGACCGAGAAGAGGTTGGTGATCGTCAGCAGCAGCGTGATGCCGAGCGCGAAGATCCAGGTCGCGACGCCGGGGAACCACGCATTGAGGATGGTAGCCGCAGCGGTTGCCTCGATCGGGATCACGAGCACCCAGAACCACCAGTACAGCCAGCCGATGGAGAAGCCCGCCCAGTGGCCGATCGCGCGATCGGCATAGGTCGAGAACGAACCGCTGTCCGGATGCGCGACGGCCATCTCGCCGAGCATGCGCATCACCAGCACGACCAGGACGCCCGCGATCGCATACGCGAGGATCGAAGCCGGGCCGGCTTCCGCGATTGCGTGGCCGGAGCCGACGAACAAGCCCGCGCCGATGACGCCGGCAATCGACATCATCGTCACGTGCCGCTGCTTCAGACCCGTGCCGAGGCCTGTCTTGCTTCCACTCATGTGTCTCTCTCCAAAAAACGGTTCCGGTATGACCGGGTGTCGCGTGAAGGCGGCGGGGAGTTGTCGTTGTTGAACCCGGCAGCCCGCCGCGCATGCGCGCATACGGGCAGGAAGCCGGGTCGAGCTGTTCCGGTCGGTGCGCGACGCAGTCTGCGAAGCCGCGGGTGCGATGCGGCGCACGAGGTGCCGGCGCATCGCGTACGCCCCTTCCGTCGGCTGTCGGTCAGCCGCCTTCGAAGCGAAGGAGTGTAAGCATCAAACGGTTCTTCACTAAGAACCAATTGAAGAATTTCGATGGATCCACTTGTTGCATCGATGCGAACCGATGCAACGCATGATCCGGTTCGGCGTCCGCCTGCGGGCAGCCGGATCGGGCAAGTGATGACGGCGCGTGCCCGCTCGGCATCATGGTGAACACGTTCCGTCGAAGCGGATCGCGTGCCGCGCCGGCGCGGCTCAGTTGGCGTCGTCCGGCCCTGCGTCGCGCCATTTGGCCGGCACGATCGCGCGCCATTCGCGCAGAAGCAGGTTTCTCACGGCGTCGGGATGCGCGGCCGACAGGCGCACCAGCACGATCGGCCAGCCCGCATAGTGGTCGGTCAGGTAATACACGTCGGGTTCCGCTTCGATCAGCCACGCGCGCTCGTCGGGGCCGACGCCCTTCACGACGAGCGTATCGCCGTCCTCGCGCAGGCGCGCGAGCGTCTTGCCCTTCACCTTGAGTGCGGGCGTGCCGTACGACGTCCCCTCCTCGACGCCGCGCCATGCGAGCGCGATCTGCCGCACTTCGTCGAATGTCACGATGCGCCTCCAGCCGTCGATGATCGAGTTCCGGCCACCGTAGCGGAAATCGTAGATCGCGCCTAGCTGGAAGGCGCCGTGCCTTGCAGCGGGCGACGCGCGTCTAGCGGCCGGCCGCGCGCACGGCCATCTGCGCGCGGCCGGTGGTGGCGACGATCGCGAACGCGATCGCATTGGCGGCCGCGCTGGCCAGGATCGGCACGAGATAACCGCCACCCGCGTCGTAGATGAAACCGGCCGCAGCCGGCCCGATCAGCGTGCCGAACGCGATGCTCGTGTACAGCACGCCGATGATCGCGCTCACGTTGCGGCCGCCGAAGTAGTCCATCACGACGGCGGGCAGCACGGCGACCCAGCCGCCGTAGAACACGCCGAACACGAGTGCGAACGCGGCCAGCGTCGCGACGCTGCCGGCGCCGGCCCACGCGACGAGCGCGACGGCCATGCCTGCGAACATCGCGAGCAGCGATGCGCGGCGGCCGAAGCGGTCGGCGAGGCCGCCGAGAAAGAAGCGCCCAGCCGTGCTGCCGACGCCGATCGCGCCGAGCAGCAGCACGGCCGTCGACGATGCGACGCCATGATCGAGCGCATACGGCACGAGGTGCACGAACGGCACGAAGACGCCGAACGAGCACACGAGGCATGCCGCGTAGAGGCTCGCGAACGGCCGCGACGTGACGGCCTCGCGCAGCGTCGCGCCGGTGGGCGCCGCTGCGGCAGCCCGCGCGCGATCAGCAGCGTTCACGGAGTCCGCGGCCCCTGCCGTGTGCCCGCCCGCTTCCGGCAAGCCTCCGCCGGCGGCGGGATGCACGGCCTCCCCGTCCGGCAACAGCCCGCGCCCGCGCGGGTCGTTCTCGATCAGCAGCGACATCCCGGCGCCGATCGCGACGGCGAGCGCCGCAAGCGTGAAATAGGCGCCGCGCCAGCCGACGTGCGCGATCAGCGCGGAGGCGAGCGGCGGCATCACGAGCGTGCCGACGCCGATCCCCGCGACCGCGAGCCCCGACGCGAAGCCGCGCCGCCGCACGAACCAGCGCTGCACGGCGCCGACGGCCGGCACATACGCGCAGCCGACGCCGAGACCGACACCGAGCCCGTACGCGACATAGACCTGCAGCAGCGTATGCGCGGCGCCGGCCGCCGCGAGACCCGCCGCCGTCAGCAACATGCCGGTGACGGCGAGCCGCCGTGAGCCGAAACGATCGGCAAGCGGGCCGCTGACGATGCCGAAGCCGAAATACAGGAAGCCGGCCAGCGAGAACACGAGCGAGATCTGCCCGCGCGATGCGGCGAAATCCCGCTGCAGCGCTTCGACGAACGCGCTGAACGTGTACGCACTGCCGAAGCCGACGAACGTGACGGCGAACGCGGCCGCCACCACATACCAGCCGTAGAAGACGCGCGACGCGCGCGGGCCGCTCATGACGATGCTCCTCTCAGGTTCCGCCGGACGCCGCGCGGCGTCCGGATTGCCTCATGGATATAGTTGAACTATGTTGGTCGCATCGACCGCCGCAAGTCAGCCGTGACGAATCGGATCCGACGCGACAACGGTACTCGCGCGCATGCCTTGCCTCAAACGATATTTCGTCGGCCTTTCGCTTTAGAAAAACTCAATGAACCGTTCCCGTCTGCCACCGCTCAACGCGTTGCGCGCGTTCGAGGCGGCGGCCCGCCACCTGTCGGTGAAATCGGCAGCGCAAGAGCTGTCGGTCACGCCCGGCGCGGTGAGCCAGCTGATCCGCACGCTCGAGACCCATCTCGGCGTGCAACTGTTCGAGCGCGTGAACCGCGGCATCCTGCTGACCGCCGCGGGCCGCGACTATCTGCCGCCCGTGCGCAACGCGTTCCGGCAAATCGCCGACGCGTCGCAGCGCGTGTCGGGCGCCGCCGACAGCGGCGTGCTGACGGTGAGCGTCACGCCGTTTTTCGCATCCGCATGGCTCGTGCCGCGCCTCGCGCAGTTCCGCGATGCATGCCCGGACGTCGACCTGCAGATCGTCGCGAGCCATGCGCTCGCCGATTTCTCGCGCGACGGCGTCGACGTCGCGATCCGCCACGGTCTCGGCCGCTACATCGGGCTGTGCAGCGAACGGCTGCTGACCGTGGAGATCGTCGCGCTTGCGGCGCCGGAACTCGTCGCGCGGCTGGGCATGCCGGCCACGCCCGCCGACCTGGCCGGATGGCCGCATCTGCACGACGCCGAACGCAAGGGCTGGCACATCTGGTTCGACGCGCAGCGAATCGCCGATTTCGGCCCGCCGCGCGGCCCCGCGTTCGACGATTCCAGTCTGTTGCTGCAGGCGATCCTCGCCGGCCAGGGCGCCGGCCTGCTGCCGGCGGCGATGGTGCGCGGCGAGCTCGCGAGCGGCCGGCTCGTGCAGCTTGCCGACGTCGCGTGGCTCGACGACTTCGCGTACTACCTCGTCTATCCGCCGCATCATGCGGAGCGCGCGAAAGTCGCCGCGTTCCGTCGGTGGATTCTCGAGGCCGCCCAGGCCGACGGCGCGGCATCGATGACGGGCACAGCGTAGCGTCGCTGCAGCGCGGGGCGGCGGCAACGATCTCGAGCCGATCGGCTAACATGCGGCCCGGGCCGTCGGTCCGCCAGCCACCGGCAACGGACAACGACATCAGCAGAGAGACCATGCCAGCCCTGCTCCGCCGCGCGACACGCATCGCAACCCTGTCGGCCGCGCTGTTCGTCGCGTGCGCCGCCCTGCCGCCCGCGGCGCACGCCTATCGCGCGTCGCCCGGCTACGGCAGCGAAGCCGACCTCGACCGGCACGACACGTACCGCAATCGCGACGGCGACACCGTCCATGCACCGGCGCATTCGAAATCGGGCCGCGTGCCCGAGGGCGCGAGCGCGCGCTGCCGCGACGGCACGTACAGCTTCAGCCGCCATCGGCGCGGCACCTGCTCCGGGCACGGCGGCGTCGCCGGATGGCTGTGAACGCGGGTCGGCCGAACGGCCAGCGCGGTGCCAGCGGCAGCCGGCGCCGAAGTACAATACGCGCTCGCGCCGCCAACCCGCGGCGACACCGCCGCGCCCCGCGCGGCACGCTCCGTACCGAATCACCCGACGCCACGCACGCCGATGCGCTGCGCGGCAGTCTCAACCCTTTCTGAGTTTCACACCCAAATGGCCCAATACGTTTTCACGATGAACCGGGTCGGCAAGATCGTGCCGCCCAAGCGCCAGATCCTGAAGGACATCTCGTTGTCGTTCTTTCCCGGCGCGAAGATCGGCGTGCTCGGCCTGAACGGCTCGGGCAAGTCGACGCTGATCCGCATCATGGCGGGCGTCGACAAGGACATCGAAGGCGAAGCGACGCCGATGCCGAACCTGAACATCGGCTACCTGCCGCAGGAACCGCAGCTCGATCCGACGAAGACGGTGCGCGAAGCCGTCGAGGAAGGCCTCGGCGACCTGTTCCAGGCGAACAAGAAGCTCGAGGAAATCTACGCGGCCTATGCGGAACCGGACGCCGACTTCGACGCGCTCGCGGCCGAGCAGGCGAAATACGAAGCGATCCTCGCATCGAGCGACGGCGGCAGCCCCGAGCAGCAGCTCGAAGTGGCCGCCGACGCGCTGCGCCTGCCGGCATGGGACGCGAAGATCGAGCACCTGTCGGGCGGTGAAAAGCGCCGCGTCGCGCTGTGCAAGCTGCTGCTCGAGAAGCCGGACATGCTGCTGCTCGACGAACCGACCAACCACCTCGACGCGGAATCGGTCGACTGGCTCGAGCAGTTTCTGGTGCGCTTCCCGGGCACCGTCGTCGCCGTCACGCACGATCGCTACTTCCTCGACAACGCGGCCGAGTGGATTCTCGAACTCGACCGCGGCCACGGCATTCCGTGGAAGGGCAACTACAGCAGCTGGCTCGACCAGAAGGAAGAGCGCCTGAAGCAGGAAGAAGCGTCGGAATCGGCGCGCCAGAAGGCGATCAAGAAGGAACTGGAGTGGGTGCGCCAGAACCCGAAGGGCCGCCAGGCGAAGTCGAAGGCGCGTATCGCGCGCTTCGAGGAGCTGAACAGCCAGGAATACCAGAAGCGCAACGAAACGCAGGAAATCTTCATTCCGGTCGGCGACCGCCTCGGCAATGAAGTGATCGAGTTCAAGAACGTCAGCAAGTCGTTTGGCGACCGCCTGCTGATCGACAACCTGAACTTCAAGATTCCGGCCGGCGCGATCGTCGGCATCATCGGCCCGAACGGCGCCGGCAAGTCGACGCTGTTCAAGATGCTGACCGGCAAGGAACAGCCGGATTCGGGTGAAGTCGTGATGGGCCCGACCGTGAAGCTCGCGTACGTCGACCAGAGCCGCGATGCGCTCGACGGCTCGAAGACGGTGTTCGAGGAAATCTCGGGCGGCGCCGATGTGCTGACGGTCGGCAAGTACGAAACGCCGTCGCGTGCGTACATCGGCCGCTTCAACTTCAAGGGCGGCGACCAGCAGAAGATCGTCGGCAACCTGTCGGGCGGCGAGCGCGGCCGCCTGCACCTCGCGAAGACGCTGATCTCCGGCGGCAACGTGCTGCTGCTCGACGAACCGTCGAACGACCTCGACGTCGAAACGCTGCGCGCGCTGGAAGACGCGCTGCTCGAATTCGCGGGCTCGGTGATGGTGATCTCGCACGATCGCTGGTTCCTCGACCGGATCGCGACGCACATCCTCGCGTTCGAAGGCGATTCGCAGGTCACGTTCTTCGACGGCAACTACCAGGAATACGAAGCCGACAAGCGTGCGCGCCTCGGCGAGGAAGCCGCGAAGCCGAAGCGCCTGCGCTACAAGCCGATCAGCCGCTGAACGATGCGGCCCGTGCATCCGGCGACGCGACGCCGGGTGCCGAACGCGGCCGCTTCCGGATCGGCAGAACGACAAAGCGGGCTCATGGCCCGCTTTTTTTTCATCCGCCTGTCTGCATTCGGCTGCGGCGTCCGGCGCGCCGCCTACGCGAGCGCGCCCAGCTCGCGCAAACGAGTCTCGGTCGCGGCCGCGCTCGTGTGATGAATGCCATGCCAGCCGAGTGCCGTCGCGGCCGCGGCATTCTTCGCGTTGTCGTCGATGAACACGAGCTCATGCGGCGCAATGCCCGGCAGGTGCGGCTCGATCCGCGCATGCATCTCGCGGTAGATCGCCGGATCGGGTTTCACGAGCTTCACGCGACCCGACACGACGATGTCCTTGAAGCGCCGCAGCACCGGGAAGTTGTCCCACGCATACGGAAAAGTCTGCGCGGACCAGTTGGTCAGCCCGAAGAGCGGCATCCCCTGCGCATCGAGCCGGTCGACGAGCGCGGCGCCTTCGTCGAGCACGCCGCCGATCATCTCGTGCCAGCGCGCGTAGAACGCGCGGATCAGCGTCTCGTGCGCCGGAAACTTCGCGACCAGCTCGCTCGTCCCTTCGTCGATTGTCTGCCCGCCGTCCTGCCGGATCACCCAGTCCATCGCGCACACGTGCGTGAGGAACCAGCGGCGCTCGGCTTCGTCCGGAATCAGCTGCCGGTACAGGTACTCGGGGCTCCAGTCGATCAGCACGCCGCCGAAATCGAACACCACCGCCTTGATCGTCATGCGAACTCCGTGGCGAGCACGTCGGCGAGCGGACGCGGCGTCACCGCATTGCCCGACAGCGTATTGTTTTCCCACACGAAGTGATGATGTGCGACGATCTGCGCGGCCGACAGGTGCGCGCGCTCGTTCGTCGTGTGCAGGTCGGACACGACGGTCGTCCGGTAGCCGAGCAGTGTCGCGCGGCGCGCGGCCGAATCGACGCAGAACTCGGTCGCATAACCGCAGATCAGCACCGAACGGACGCCATGGCCGTCGAGCTGCGCGGCGAGCGGCGTGTCGTGGAACGAATCGCTCACCTGCTTGCGGATGCGCCAGTCGGCGCGACCGACGATCAGTTCCTCATGCAGTTCCCAGCCGGGCGTGCCGGGCACGATGTCGTCGTCCGCATCGCCGTCGTGCTGCACGAAGCACACGGGCGCGTTTGCCGCACGTGCCGCCGCCGTCAGCCGGTTGATGCCCGACACGACGTCGTCGAGCCGGTACGCGGGCCGCGCCCGCTGCACCAGCCCGCGCTGCATGTCGATCACGATCACTGCGGTGTCTGCCATCGATTGCCCTCTCCGTCGTGGTCCGGCCGTCGCGCGGCCGGTATCTGTCGTGTATTGCGCGTCGCGTCAGATCGGCTGCGTGCGCGCATCGAGCCACGCCTTCGCGTCGCCGCTCACGTGCCGGCCGACGCGCTCGCGCACGGTCGCGTGATACGCGTTCAGCCACGCGCGTTCTTCTTCATGCAGCATCTCGATCAGCACGCAGCGCGTGTCGATCGGGCAGAGCGTCAGCGTCTCGAACGCGAGGAAATCGCCGAATTCGGTCTGCCCGCCCGCGCGATTCACGACCAGGTTTTCGATCCGGATGCCCCACTTGCCGGGCCGGTACACGCCCGGCTCGATCGACGTGATCATCCCCTCTTCCATCGCCGTGTACGGCTCGGCCGGCGCGTAGTGCGAGATGACCTGCGGGCCCTCGTGCACGTTCAGGAAGTAGCCGACGCCGTGACCGGTGCCGTGGCCGTAGTCGAGCCCGGCCGCCCACATCGGCGCGCGCGCGATCGCGTCGAGCATCGGCGAGCGGATGCCGCGCGGGAAGCGCGCGCGCGACAGCGCCATCATCGACTTCAGCACGATCGTGAAATCGCGGCGCTGCAGGTCGCTGACCGTGCCGACCGGCACGACGCGCGTGATGTCGGTGGTGCCGGTCGTGTACTGGCCGCCCGAATCGACGAGCAGCAGGCCGTCGCCGGCGATCGTCGCGTGCGACTCGGGCGTCGCGCGATAGTGCGGCATCGCACCGTTCGCGTTGAAGCCGGCGATCGTCGCGAAGCTCGGCGACACGTAGCCGGGGCGCCGTGCGCGCGCGGCCGTGAGTCGCTCGTCGATCGTCAGCTCGGTGATCGTCTCGCGGTTCACCGCCTGCTCGAACCACGCGAAGAACTCGGCGAGCGCGGCGCCGTCGTGCTCCATCGTCACGCGCACGTGCTCGATCTCGGCGGACGTCTTGCGCGACTTCGCGAACGTCGACGGGTTCACGGCCTCGATCAGCTTCACGCCGGCCGGCACGGCCTCGAGCGTGCCGAACGTCACGCGGCGCGGATCGATCAGCAGCGTCGCGCCGTCGGGCAGCGCCGCGAGCGCCGCGCGCGCGGCGTCGTACGCGCGGACCTCGACGCCGTCCTGCGCGAGCGACGCGGCCAGCGCCGGCGACACCTTGCCGTCGGCGACGAACAGCGTCGCGCGATCGGCCCCGATCATCGCGTGCGCGACGAACACGGGGTTGAAGTTGACGTCGGCGCCGCGCAGGTTGAACAGCCACGCGAGATCGTCGAGCGTCGACACGAAATGCCATTGCGCGCCCTGCGCGTGCATCGCACGGCGCACTTCGGCGAGCTTGCTCGCGCGCGTCGTGTCGGCCTGCGGCGCCACATGCTCGAACACCGCGTCGCCCGGCAGCCCCGGGCGCTCCGGCCAGATCGCGTCGAGCAGGTCGAGATCGGTGCGCAGCGCGATGCCGCGCGCGCTCAGCGCGGCCGTCAGCGCGCGTGCCGCCGCGACGCCGAGCACGGCGCCGTCGACGCCGACCGTCGCCCCGGCCGGCACGTTCTGCGCAAGCCAGTCGACGTGCGGCGCGCTCTGCTGCCCGCCCGTCATCTTCATCAGCTGGACGCCCGTGCCTGCGAGTTCGGCCTCGGCCTGCACCCAGTAGCGGCTGTCGACCCACAAGCCCGCGAAATCCGCGGTCACGACCAGCGTGCCGACCGAGCCCGTGAAACCGGACAGCCAGCGTCGCGCCTGCCAGCGCTCGGGCAGGTACTCGGACAGGTGAGGATCGGCGGACGGCACGAGATAGGCGGCCAGGTCCTCGCGGACCATCGCGCCGCGCAGCAGCGCGAGGCGGGCCGGCACCGACGAGACTTCGGGGAGACGGGCATTCATGATTTCACCTGAGAGCGTTCAGCGACGGGCCGACACGGCGACCGTCACGGCTACGGCGAGGAACGCGACACCGGTGCAGACCGGCCATTCGAGCGTTTCGCCGTCGTAAAACAGTCCAGAGAGATTGCCGGCCATGCGCGCGGCGGCGGCGCCTGCGATGCCGACCAGCACCACGATCCACCATGCCGGCCGGCCCGTGCGCCGCATCGGATGCAGCCACCGGCCGAACAGCCCGACGGCCGCTCCCAGGACAAGGATTCCAAACCAGTTCATTCGACGCCTTCTATAAATTCAGATTCGTCCCATAGGCGTGAACGTTGCCAGCGGCTAGCATCGATTCATCCATCGAACCCGAGACCAGCCGGGCGCCGCGAACATTCGAGTGTAGGGGCCGACCCGACGTTATGGCAAGCGCGCACCCGCAGGCGTATTGAAGAAATCCTCATGCGAATCGCTCTCATCGATCCGGAGGCGCATCATGCTGCGCTCCTGAACCGCCTGCTGTTCGCCGGCGGTCATGTGTGCCACGCGTTTCCGTCCAGCGCGGCGTTCTTCGAGTGGCTCGCCACCGATACCTGCGACATGCTGATCATCGGCAACTGGGCCGGCGACCAGCCGGCCGAGGTAGTCATTCCGCGGGCGCAGGCGATCCTGCCCGGGCTGCCGGCCATCGCCGTGATGCAGCTAGCGCGCGAAAGCGAAGTCGTGTCGTGCCTGCACGCGGGCGCCGACGACTGCCTCGTGCGCCCGGTGAGCGGCCCCGAGCTGCTCGCACGCGTCAACGCGCTGAGCCGGCGCGCGGGTGTCCGGCGGCCGCCGAATCGCTCGCGCGAAATGTATGGAGAATACGCATTCGATGCGACCCACAGCCTCGTGCGCTTCGGCAATGCGATCGTCGCGCTCACGCCGAAGGAGTTCCGCTTCGCACAGCTGCTGTTCGCGAACCTGTCGCGGCCCGTGTCGCGCGCGCATATCCTCGAGACGGTTTGGGCCCGCCGCCGCGACATGAAGTCGCGCACGCTCGACACCCATGCGTCCCGGCTGCGCAGCAAGCTGCGGCTGCTTCCGGAGCGCGGCTACCGGCTTCTGCCGCTCTACGGCTACGGCTACCAGCTCGACCGCGTGCCGATCGAGCCCCCAAATTCGAGGCCGCGCCACGCCGATGCCCGGTATGCCGCAAGTGAGGAAATCGCTGAAACGCTATAATATGAGGCTAAACGATAGCCCTCGATATGCAACTCCTCACGATCGGAATCAACCACCACACTGCGCCTGTCGCCCTGCGCGAACGCGTGGCGTTTCCGCTCGAGCAAATCAAGCCGGCTCTCGTCACGTTCAAGAACGTGTTCCTCGGCCCCCAGGCGCCGAATGCGCCCGAAGCGGCAATCCTCTCCACCTGCAACCGCACCGAACTCTATTGCGCGACCGACGATCGGGCCGCCCGCGAGGGTGCGATTCGCTGGCTGTCGGAGTACCACCAGATTCCGGTCGACGAGCTCGCCCCGCACGTCTATGCGCTGCCGCAGTCGGAAGCGGTCCGGCACGCATTCCGCGTCGCGTCGGGTCTCGATTCGATGGTGCTCGGCGAAACGCAGATCCTGGGCCAGATGAAGGATGCGGTACGCACCGCGACGGAAGCCGGCGCGCTCGGCACCTATCTGAACCAGCTGTTCCAGCGCACGTTCGCCGTCGCGAAGGAAGTGCGCGGCACGACCGAGATCGGCGCGCAGTCGGTGTCGATGGCCGCCGCCGCGGTCCGCCTCGCGCAGCGCATCTTCGAAAAAGTGTCGGATCAGCGCGTGCTGTTCATCGGCGCCGGCGAGATGATCGAGCTGTGCGCGACGCACTTCGCCGCGCAGAGCCCGCGCGAGCTCGTCGTCGCGAACCGCACGGCCGAACGCGGCCAGCGGCTCGCCGAACGTTTCAACGGCCGCGCGATGCCGTTGTCGGACCTGCCTGCCCGCATGCACGAATTCGACATCATCGTGTCGTGCACCGCGTCGACGCTGCCGATCATCGGCCTCGGCGCGGTCGAACGTGCGGTGAAGGCGCGCCGCCACCGGCCGATCTTCATGGTCGACCTCGCGGTGCCGCGCGACATCGAGCCGGAAGTCGGCAAGCTGAAGGACGTGTTCCTCTACACCGTCGACGATCTCGGTGCGATCGTGCGCGAAGGCAACGCATCGCGCCAGGCCGCGGTTGCACAAGCCGAGACGATCATCGAAACCCGCGTGCAGAACTTCATGCAGTGGCTCGACACGCGCAGCGTCGTGCCGGTGATCCGTCACATGCATACGCAGGCCGACGCGCTGCGCCGCGCGGAAGTCGAGAAGGCGCAGAAGCTGCTCGCGCGCGGCGACGATCCGGCCGCCGTCCTCGAAGCGCTGTCGCAGGCGCTCACCAACAAGCTGATCCACGGCCCGACGAGCGCGCTCAACCGCGTGAACGGCACCGACCGCGATTCGCTGATCGACCTGATGCGCGGGTTCTACCAGCACGCGCCGCGCTCGAACGACCAGTCCGGCCACTAGCGCCGGCCGGTTGCCCCTGCCGCCGGCCGCGCGCCGGCCTATCCTTTTCGAATACCCCTTTTGTCCGGGAGCGTCGCTCCACACCATGAAGACGAGCATGCAACGCAAGCTCGACCAGCTGTCTATCCGGCTGGCCGAACTGAACGACCTGCTGAGCCGCGAAAACGTCACGGCCGACCTCGACCAGTACCGCAAGCTGACGCGCGAACACGCGGAACTCGGCCCGGTCGTCGAGCAGTACGCGCTGTGGCGCCAGTCGCGCAGCGACGAGACGGCCGCGCAGGAGCTGGTCGCCGATGCATCGATGCGCGATTTCGCCGAAGACGAGATTCGCAGCGCGCGGGAACGCATGGTTCGCCTCGAAGGCGAGTTGCAGAAGATGCTGCTTCCGAAGGACCCGAACGACGACCGCAACATCTTCCTCGAAATCCGCGCGGGCACCGGCGGCGACGAATCGGCGCTGTTCGCGGGCGACCTGCTGCGCATGTACCTGCGCTTCGCGGAACGCCAGCGCTGGCAGGTCGAGATGATGTCGGAGAGCCCGTCGGATCTCGGCGGCTACAAGGAAGTGATCGTGCGGATCGCCGGCCAGGGTGCCTACTCGCGGCTGAAGTTCGAATCGGGCGGCCATCGCGTGCAGCGCGTGCCGGCGACCGAGACGCAGGGGCGCATCCACACGTCCGCCTGCACGGTCGCGGTGATGCCGGAAGCCGACGAAATCGGCGAGGTCGAGATCAATCCGGCCGACCTGCGGATCGACACGTTCCGTGCGTCGGGTGCGGGCGGCCAGCACATCAACAAGACCGATTCGGCGGTGCGCGTCACGCACATCCCGACCGGGATCGTCGTCGAGTGCCAGGACGACCGCTCGCAGCACAAGAACAAGGATCGTGCGCTGAAGGTGCTCGCCGCGCGCATCAAGGACAAGCAGTATCACGAGCAGCACGCGAAGGAAGCGGCGACGCGCAAGAGCCTGATCGGCTCGGGCGACCGCTCGGAGCGGATCCGCACGTACAACTTCCCGCAGGGCCGGATGACCGATCACCGGATCAACCTCACGCTGTACCGGCTCGAGGCGCTGATGGACGGCGATCTCGACGAACTGATCGGCGCGCTCGTCACCGAACACCAGGCCGAACTGCTCGCGTCGCTCGGCGACACCGACTGAGGTCGCGATGTCCGACACCACCGCCGACGATCTGCTGCGCGCGTCGCCGCTCGACCCGGTCGATGCGCGCGTGCTCCTCGCGTACGCGCTCGGCTGGCCCCGCACGCAGCTGATCACGCGCGGCGACGCCCCGCTCGAGCCCGCCGCGATCGCGCGCTACCGCGCGCTCGAAGCGCGCCGCGTGGCGGGCGAGCCGGTCGCGCAGCTCGTCGGGATGCGCGAATTCTTCGGCCGGCCGTTCGATGTGACGCCCGACGTGCTGATCCCGCGCCCCGAAACCGAACTCCTCGTCGAAGCCGCGCTCGACGCGATCGACGGTCGCCCGCATCCGGCCGTGCTCGATCTCGGCACCGGCAGCGGCGCGATCGCCGTGTCGATCGCCGCCGAACGGCCCGACGCACGCGTGTGGGCGCTCGACCGCTCATCGGCCGCGCTCGACGTCGCCCGGCGCAACGCGCACAAGCTGCTCGACGCGCGCCGCCCCGGCGGCCCGCTGCACTGGCTGCAGAGCGACTGGTACGCCGCGCTCGATCCGACGCTCGCGTTCGACACGATCGTCAGCAATCCGCCGTACATCGCGCAGCACGATCCGCACCTCGCGCAGGGCGACCTGCGGTTCGAGCCGCGCGGCGCGCTCACCGACGATGCCGACGGCCTCAGCGCGATCCGCACGATCGTCGCAGGCGCCGGCGCGTACCTGAAACCGGGCGGCACGCTCTGGATCGAGCACGGCTACGACCAGGCCGAAGCCGTGCGTGCCTTGCTCGTGTCACGCGGCTTCGTCGCGGTCGAATCGCTCGCCGATCTCGCCGCGATCGAACGCACCACGGGCGGCCGCCGGCCCGTCTGACGGCCGGCCCGCCCGGTTGAAATCCGCTATCATTTCGTTCTAACGCCCCGCCAACGCAAGGTCAGTCATGGACACCCAACAACGTATCAAGCAAATCGTCGACGAAAACCAGGTCGTGCTCTTCATGAAGGGCAACGCGCAATTCCCGATGTGCGGCTTTTCGGGCCGCGCCGTGCAGGTGCTGAAAGCCTGCGGCGTCGACCAGTTCAAGACGGTCAACGTGCTCGAGGACGACGAGATCCGCCAGGGCATCAAGGAATTCTCGAACTGGCCGACCATCCCGCAGCTGTACGTGAAGGGCGAATTCATCGGCGGCTCGGACATCATGATGGAGATGTACCAGTCGGGCGAACTGCAGCAACTGTTCGCCGCCGCGTAACGCCCCGTTCCCGATGGCATCTCCCAGCGCGCCGCCACGCCGGCTGATCGTCGCGATCACCGGCGCCACCGGCGCGGTCTACGGCGTGCGGCTGCTCGAATTGCTGCGCGCCGCCGGCGGCGTCGAAACGCATCTACTGGTTTCGAACGCCGGCTGGCTCAATATCCAGCATGAATTGCAGCTGTCGAAGGCCGAAGTCGAAAGCCGGGCGGATGTCGTGCATTCGGTACGCGATGTCGGCGCGACGATCGCGTCCGGTTCGTTCGCAACCGACGGGATGGTGATCGCCCCGTGCTCGATGAAGACGCTCGCGAGCGTCGCGCACGGCCTGTCGGACAACCTGATCACGCGCGCGGCCGACGTCACGCTGAAGGAACGCCGCCGTCTCGTGCTGATGGTGCGCGAAACGCCGTTCAACCTCGCGCATCTGCGCAACATGACCGCCGTGACCGAAATGGGCGGCATCGTGTTTCCGCCGCTGCCCGCGTTCTACGCGATGCCGAAGACGATCGAGGAACTCGTCGACCAGACCGTCACGCGCGTGCTCGACCAGTTCGCGCTCAGCGCACCGATGACGACGCCGTGGGCCGGCATCCGGCCCGCACGGTAAGCCGCTCGACGCGGCGCTTCGGCGCCGTTCTCCGCGCATCTTCGTCGATTCGGCCGCCTTCCGGTTCGATCCAGCCGCGCCCAGCCTCCCCGCGCCTGCTCCCGTGCACCCGAATCGGCCGAATTATCAACCATCGCGATTCAATCAAATTCTGGCAAGCCGATTTATCAATGTCCGGTGCGCGCCTATAGTCACAGGCAACCCACTATTGCAGGCTCCCCACCATGAACCGCTTGCCTTCGCTTTACCTGTCACACGGCGCCCCGACGCTGCCGATCGACCCGACGCTGCCGTCCGGCGCATTCACGCACCTCGGCGCCGAATTGCCGCGCCCCCGCGCGGTGCTGATGCTGTCCGCGCACTGGGGCACGCAGCAGCCGGTCGCGAGCGTGGCCGCGCACCCGGAAACGATCCATGACTTCTACGGCTTCCCGCGCGCACTGTACGAGATCCGCTACCCGGCACCGGGCGCGCCCGAGGTCGCCGAGCGGGCGGCCGCGCTGCTGAACGCGGCCGGCATCGCGACCGCGACGACCGAGCACGGCCTCGACCACGGCGCGTGGGTGCCGATGCTGCTGATGTTCCCGGAAGCCGACGTGCCCGTCGCGCAGTTGTCGATCCAGCCGCGTGCGGACGCGGCCCATCACTTCGCGCTCGGCCGCGCGCTGCGGCCGCTGCGCGACGAAGGCGTGATGGTGATCGGCTCGGGCCAGATCACGCACAACCTGCGCGCGGCCGATTTCAGCGCGGCGCCCGAGGATGCGGACCCGCGCGTCGCGGAATTCACCGACTGGTTCGAGGCGAAGCTCGCCGCGCGCGACGTCGACGCGCTGCTCGACTATCGCCGGCAGGCGCCGCACGCGGCGCTGATGCATCCGACCGACGAGCACCTGCTGCCGGTGTTCACCGCGCTCGGCGCAGCCGACGACGACTACCAGCTCGGCATCCAGTCGCTCGGCACGTATCAACGCGTGCTCGCGATGACGAACTACGTGTTCGCAAGCGCGGCCGCCTGAATCGCGCGACACGGCGACACAAGCGCCGAGCACAAATAAAAAGCCCGCCCGAGCATCGCTCGGACGGGCTTTTTTGCGCTTTCCGCCACCGCCGATTCCGGTGGCAGGTCAGGCGTCAGGCACCGACCCCTTCAAGGATCTCGTCGTGCGCCTCGCGCTCGTCGAGATACCTGGTCCGGTAACCGGTGTTCACGCCCCAGAAGTAGAACACCAGCGAGATTGCCGCGACGACCAGCATGTCCCAGCCGTACGGCAGCACGCCGTAACCGCCGAACTCCTTGCTGCCGACCAGCGACAGCACGGCCATCGTCGGCAGGTAGGCGACCAGCCACCATGCAGCCTTCAGGTCGGCACCCCAGCCGGTCCAGCCCGACTTCGCCTGGAAGTAGAAATACACCGGCAGCGCGACGATCATCAGCAGGATGATTTCGCCCGTCAGCGGCCACTTCGCCCAGTACAGGATCAGCGACGCGCAGACGAACGCGAACGGTGCGATCAGCTTCATCAGCGGGATCGACAGCGGACGCTCGATGTCGGTCGCCGCGCGGCGCAGCGCCATCAGGCTGATCGGGCCGGTCAGGTACGAGATCACCGTTGCGACCGAGATCACTGCCGCGAGCGAGCTCCAGCCGCGGAAGAAGAACAGGAAGATGAACGACACGAGCAGGTTGAACCACATCGCCTGGCGCGGCACACCGTAGATCGGGTGCACGTTGCCGAACATCTTCGGCATCGTGTTGTTGCGCTCCATCGCGTAGATCATGCGCGTGGTCGTCGCCATGTAGGTCGTACCGGTGCCGCTCGGGCTGATGAACGCGTCGACGTACAGCAGGATCGCGAGCCAGTTCAGGTTCAGCGCGATCGCGAGTTCGGCGAACGGCGACGAGAAGTTGAACTGCGACCAGCCCTTCGCGACGTCGGCCGGATTCACCGAACCGATGTACGCCGTCTGCAGCAGCACGTAGATCACGAGTGCGATCAGGATCGACGTGATCACCGCGAACGGCACGCTGCGCGACGGATTGCGCGCTTCGCCGGCCAGGTTCACCGGGCTCTGGAAGCCGTTGAACGCGAACACGATACCGCTCGTCGCGACCGCGGTCAGCACGGCCGACCAGCCGTACGGCGCGAAGCTTGCATTCGATGCAGTGCCGAGGTTTTCCGAGTGGAAGCTCGACAGCATCAGGCCGAGGATCGTGAGGCCGGGGATCAGGAACTTGAAGATCGTGATCGCGGTGTTCGCACGTGCGAAGGCCTTGACGCCCCAGTAGTTCAGCAAGAAGTAGATGACGACCAGCACGGCCGACAGCAGCAGGCCGGGTGTCGTCAGCTCGCCGTTCACGAACAGCGCATGCGCCCACGGATACTGCCACGTGCTCATGTACTGGATCGACGCTTCCGCCTCGATCGGGATCACCGATACGATCGCGATCCAGTTCGCCCACGCGCTGATGAAGCCCACCAGCGAACCGTGCGAGTAGCGCGCGTAGCGCACCATGCCGCCCGACTCGGGGAACATCGCACCGAGTTCAGCGTACGTCAGCGCAATCGCGAGAATCACGACCGCGCCGATGATCCATGCGCAAATCGCCGCCGGACCGGCAATCTTCGCAGCCTTCCAGGCGCCGAACAGCCAGCCCGAACCGATAATCGAACCCAGCCCCGTCAGCATCAGTGCAAACGGGCCGATGTTCCGTTGAATAGAACTCTTCACATCCTCTCCTATGTCTCAAAAAGCATGGTCGGCCCGCGGTCCGGGATCGGCTCGGACAGCAGCGCGCATGCAATTTTGGGGGGAAGGATCACCCGATCGGGGCAACCCGTCCACGCGGCGCGTAGTTTAACGGTTGCACCTCCAAGTTGGCGCCAAAATCGTTCGGCCCCTACAAAAAAGTCGCATCGTTTGCAAGGTTTGTAAACCTTAACTCCGCAATAACCCTGAGTGCATGGAAATCCGGTTGACCGCGCGACCGATTACCCGTATAAACAACGTTGCAGGATTTCAAGCGGCGAGTGAATTGGTTCTTTCGTAGTTCGCCCATCAACGGTACTCCGGTTGGTCCCATTACCCCCTTCCTTGATTTTCCGCACCCCATGGGCCTCGGCCCCGTTTTATCTTTTTAGGAACAAGTAACATGGCAACCGGTACCGTCAAGTGGTTCAATGACGCAAAGGGCTTCGGCTTCATCACCCCGGAAGGCGGCGGCGACGATCTGTTCGCGCACTTCTCGGAAATCCGCGTCGAAGGCTTCAAGACGCTGCAAGAAAACCAGAAGGTTGAATTCGAAGTGAAGACGGGCCCGAAGGGTCTGCAAGCTGCGAACATCCGTCCGGTCTAAGTTCGGCGCGATAATTCGTGTAAAAAAGCCCCGCTTCGGCGGGGCTTTTTGTTTTCCGGCGCGGGCAGCCATGCGGCCGCCGCCGATCGAGAATGGCCTCCGGTCAGCCGAACAGCCGCTGCGCGTGAATGCCGAGCCCGGTCGCGACGCTCGCGAGGCGATCGCCGAACACCGGCTGCGCGTCCGGGAATGCGCCGGCGAGCGCACCCGACAGGAACGCGAGCCCGGTCGAGCCGCCGGTGAAATACAGCGCGCCGACGTCGCGCGGCGCGACGCCCGCCAGCCGCACCGTTTCGCGCGCGGCATCGACGATGCGCGCGGTGTCGTCGACGCTCGCGTCGACGAGGCGTTCGGCGTCGAACGCGATCTGCAGATCCTCTTCCACGTCGTTCAGGTCGATCATCGTCTCCCCGCCCGCCGCCACACCGATCTTCGCTTCTTCCGCGCGCGCCATCAGTGCATGCCCGAGCCGCTGCTCGACCACGCGCGTGAGCCGGTCGTACTGCCGCACGTCCTGGTACAGGTGCTTCATCAGCTTCAGCTCGCCCAGCCGCTTCGGCGTGTAGACCGTGTTGATCAGGTGCCAGGTCGCCAGGTCGAAGTAGATCCGGTTCGGCAGCTCGCGTCCCTCGGGATCGAGCGCGCGGTAGCCGAACGCCGGCAGGATCGCCGCCAGCTCGACGCGCCGGTCGTAGTCGGTGCCCGCGACGTGCACGCCGTGGTGCGCGAGCACGTCGTCCTTGCGCTCGAGGCGCGCCATCCGCTCCGGCCCGACGCGCACCAGCGAGAAGTCCGACGTACCGCCGCCGATGTCGGCGACCAGCACGAGCCGCTCGGCCTGCTGGCGCGACTCGTAGTCGAACGCGGCCGCGATCGGTTCGTACTGGAAATGCACGTCCGCGAACCCGACCGACTGCGCGGCCGCTTCGAGCTGGTCCTGCGCGAGACGGTCGGCGCGCGGATCGTCGTCGACGAAGAACACCGGCCGGCCGAGCACCACGCGGCCGATCGGCGCGCCGGCGCGCGCTTCGGCCTTGCGTTTCAGGTGCGTCAGGAAGCGCGCGATGATCTCCGTGTACGCCATCGCACTACCGTCGCCGAGATCCGTCGTCGTTTCCGCGAGCGGCGAGCCGAGGATGCTCTTCATCGAGCGCATCAGGCGGCCTTCGAAACCGTCGATATAGGACGCGAGCGCCGCCCGGCCGTATTCGACCGTCTGCTCGTCGTTGTTGAAGAAGATCGCGGTGGGCAGCGTCAGGTGGTCGCCCTCGACGGGCGCGAGGCGCATGGCGTCGCCGTCGGGCAGGGCCACGGCGGAATTGGACGTGCCGAAATCGATCGCGCAGTAAGTCATGGGAAGGTGCCGCAGCATGGCCGGCGCGAAAACGGAAAGGACGGGCTTTTTAACATGAAGCCCGCCGGATCACAACCGGGGGCGGCCGCCGGCGCGGTGCAACCGGCCCGGGGCGGAGATCAGGCGCGCCTGCGGCATGCCGGCGACAGGGGCGGACGGGGTGCCCGAGGCGCCCCGCCGCCCGCTTGCAGCGCACCGGCGACAGGTTCGGCCAGAGTGCTCGACGCGCCCCGGCACCCGCTTGCGGCACACCGGCGACAGGTGCAGACGGGGTGCCCGACGCGCCCCGCTGCCCGCTTGCGGCGCACCGGCAACCGGTGCGGACAAGGTGCTCGACGCACGCCTGCCCGCTTGCGCGATCAGGCTGCGGCGTCGAAACCCTTCTTCCATGCGCCCGCATACACGACCTCGCCGATCGCGTGGCGCGTGCGCGGCGCCTTTTCGCGTTCGCGCAACACCGGGTCGAGCTTGTCGACGTTGCCGTAGTGGCCGAGCGAGATGATCGCCGGAATCGCGACGTCGGCCGGAATCTCGAACGCATCGCGGAACGCCTTCGCATCGAAGCCGCTCATCTGGTGCGCGGCGAGACCCAGCGCGTGCGCCTGCAGCACCAGCGACATCGCGGCCGCGCCCGCATCGTACAGCGCGGTCGGCGCCGGCTCGCCCTTCGGCGTGAGCGTATGCGCGGTCACGGCGATCAGCACCGGCGCCGGCGCGTTCCAGCCCTGGTTGAACGGCACCAGCGTCGCGAATGCGTGCTTGAACGCCGCTTCGTCCTGCGTGCGATCGAACACGATGAAGCGCCACGGTTGCGCGTTGTAGGCGGACGGCGCCCAGCGCGCCGCTTCGAGCACCGCGTGCAGATCGGCGGCGCTGATCGGCTCGTCCGAATACGCGCGCGGGCTCCAGCGGCCGGCGATCAGGTCGTGAATCGAAACAGTGGTAGGAGCAGGTTTGACGGACATGCGGTTCCTCGCTGACATCGATGAAGGGCGCGAACGCCCGGCGAACCGCAAGCATAACCGCTTGAGCCGTCGCGCGCCCGGTCATCCCGCGCAATGCAAATCACCGATCTTGCATTGACCGGCCGCACCCGCGCACGGGCCGGCCGGCGCACCGCGCTCAGGCGGCCTGCGCGGCCGCGCGGGACGGGCCGCGATTGATCCGCAGCACGATCAGCGCACCGACGATGCAGAGCGCGCCCGAGATCATCGACGCGATCGTATAGGTGCCGAGGCTCGCGCGCAGCAGCCCCGCGCCGAGCGCCGCGAACGCCGCGCCCAGTTGGTGGCCGGCGACGATCCAGCCGAACACGACCGGCGCCGCGGCCTTGCCGAACACGTCGGTGGCCAGCCGCACGGTCGGCGGCACGGTCGCGATCCAGTCGAGCCCGTAGAACATCGCGAACAGCGGCAGACCGAAGAAGTCGATGCCGAACGCATGCGGCAGGTAGATCAACGACAGCCCGCGCAGCCCGTAGTACCAGAACAGCAGCACGCGGTTGTCGTAGCGGTCGGACAGCCAGCCCGACAGCGTCGTGCCGAACAGGTCGAACACGCCCATCGCGGCGAGCAGCGAGGCGCCCTGCACTTCGGACATCCCGTAGTCGCTGCACATCGCGATCAGGTGCGTGCCGACGTAGCCGTTGGTGCTCGCGCCGCAGATGAAGAAGCTGAAGAACAGCAGCCAGAAGTCGCGCGAGCGGCTCGCGGTCAGCAGCGTGCGGAACGCGACCGCGAGCGGGTTCTCCTTCGTCGCGTCGGGCGCCGCCGGCGCGTCGGCCGGCTCGCCGTACGGACGCAGCTGCACGTCGGCCGGTCGCTCGGGCAGCAGGAACGCGACCAGCGGAATCACGATCGCGGCCGCCACCGCGACGACCAGCACGACCGGCCGCCAGCCGTGGCGCTGCGCGATCGCCGCGAGCATCGGCAGGAACACGAGCTGCCCGGTGGCCGTGCTCGCGGTCAGGATGCCCATCACGAGACCGCGCCGCGCATGGAACCAGCGTGTGACGAAGGTCGCGGACAGCGTCAGCGCGACGACACCCGTCGAGCAGCCGACCATCAGCCCCCAGATCACGACCATCTGCCAGCTCTGCGTCATCATCGACGACAGCGCGACGCCCGCGCTCATCGTCACGAGCGCGGTCAGGATCGTCGGCCGCAGCCCGAAACGCTGCATCGCCGCGGCCGCGAACGGGCCCGTCAGGCCGTACAGCGCGATGTTCACCGAAATCGCCAGCGAAATCGCCGCGCGGCTCCAGCCGAGTTCGCGCTCGAGCGGCACCATCAGCACGCTCGGCGTCGCGCGCGTGCCGGCCGCCGCCAGCAGGATCAGGAAAACCACCGCCGCCGCGAGCCATCCGTAGTGGAAGCGCCCGCCGATTCGTGTCACTGCCCAGTTCATGTTGTCGCTCTCCAGTTGGCGGGCCCGCGCTCGCGCGCCAGCCCCGCCTCACCTCCGGGCCACCTCCGCCGCACGCTGCATCGGCTGACCCGGGCCGATACGTGGCATTTGTCTGTCGATCCGGTCGGCATTGTTACCGCTCGGTCACAAGTGTGTTGCGATCGTAGTGACCAGTCGGTAACATGTCAAGCAATTCACCACGCAGTCGAGGGTCATCATGTCGGGCATCGAGGCCGCCAACAAGCCGCCGGCACGCCGCACGCGCCGGCCGATCGCCGCGGCCGCCGCGCAGGAACACCTGCTGCGCGCCGCGGAGGAGCTGTTTTACAAGGAAGGGGTGCGCGCGGTCGGCGTCGAGGCGGTCGTGGAGCGCGCGGGCGTCAACAAGATGAGCCTGTACCGCCAGTTCTCGTCGAAGGACGAGCTGATCCTCGCGTATCTGGAACGGATGGATGCGTGCTTCTTCGAGCGTCTCGATTCCAGCGTCGCGAAGCATCCGGGCCAGCCGAAGGCGCAATTGATCCAGTATTTCGTCGATCTGGCCGAACGCGCGACGCAGAAGGACTATCGCGGCTGTCCGTTCGTCAACGTCGCGGCCGAATTCCCGGATACGTCGCATCCGGCGCGCGAGCGCGTCGCGCAGAACAAGGAACAGCTGATGAAGCGGCTCGTCGAGTTGTGCGAAGGCGCGGGCGCCCGGCAGCCGAAAGCGCTCGCCGACGCGCTCGCGCTCATCGTCGAAGGCATCTATGCGGCGAGCCAGACCTACCGGCACGGCGAAACGCCGATCGGCACCGCGCCCGCGCTGGCCACGCAGCTGATCGAAGCCGCCTGCGCGTGACAGGCGGCGCACGCCCCGCCCCGGCGTGCCCGCTCCGGCTACAATGCGGCCCTCGCTGCCGCTTCGCCCGACCGCCTCCGCCATGACCGATACCCGCCCCGACTCCCACGACGACATTCTCGCCGCCACGCGGCACTGGCTCGCGCGCGCGGTGATCGGGCTCAATCTGTGCCCGTTCGCGAAGAGCGTCTATGTGAAGGACCAGGTACGCTACGCGATCAGCGAAGCGACGACGCTCGAGGACGCACTCGCTGATCTCGAAACCGAGCTGCGCGCGCTCGAAGCAGCGGATCCGCAGCAGGTCGACACGACGCTCGTGATCTATCCGCACGCGTTCGCGGATTTCGTCGACTACAACGATGCGCTGTTCTTCGCCGAGCGGCTCGTGCGGCAACTGCGACTCGACGGCGTGCTGCAGATCGCGAGCTTCCATCCCGAGTACCGGTTCGAAGGCAGCGAAGCCGACGACATCGAGAACTACACGAACCGCGCGCCGTATCCGATCCTGCACCTGCTGCGCGAGGACAGCATCGCGCGCGCGGTCGATGCGTTCCCGGACGCATCCGCGATCTACGAGAAAAACCAGGAAACGCTGCGCCGCCTCGGCCATGACGGCTGGCGTGAATGGATGCGCCGGCCGGGCGACGACGTCTGACGCGTCGCGCGGCGGGTGGCTGGCGCGTGGCGGACGGGCCGGACGTCGGTCCGCTTCAGTCCGCCTCGGTCCGCTTCAGTCCGCGGACTGCTCGACGGCCTCGCCGGCCGCCGCCGCGGGCGCCGGCGCGAAGAAGCGCTCGTTCAGTTCGGCAAGCCCGAACATGCCGAGGATCTCGTGCAGCCGCTCGCCGGGCTTGCGGCGCGGCAGATTCTTGTACTGCGCGATGATCAGCTCGTTCTTCATCGAATGCTCCCAGCCGACCAGCTCGGTCACGCTCACCTGGTAGCCGTGCGCCTCGAGCTGCAGGCAGCGCAGCACGTTGGTGATCTGGCTGCCGAATTCGCGCGTATGCAGCGGATGCCGCCACACTTCCGTCAGCGCGTTCGCGAGCGACTTGCCCTTGTTCTTGCGCAGCACGCCCGCGACCTCCGCCTGGCAGCACGGCACCAGCACGATGTGCTGCGCGCGCTTCGCGAGCGCGAACCGGATCGCGTCGTCGGTCGCCGTGTCGCACGCATGCAGCGCGGTGACGACGTCGACCGTTTCGGGCAGCTTCGGCGACGTGATCGAATCGGCGACCGACAGGTTCAGGAACGACATCCCGCCGAATCCGAGCCGCGCGGCGAGTTCGGTGGAGCGCGTGACGAGTTCCTCGCGCGTCTCGATCCCGTACACGTGCGACGCGAACGCCGGCGTGCCGTGCCCCGGCTGCTGCTTGAAGAACAGGTCGTACAGGATGAAGCCGAGATACGACTTGCCGGCGCCGTGATCGACGAGCGTCACGCCGCCCTTGTCGGCCTGCACGCTCGCGAGCAGCGGCTCGATGAACTGGAACAGGTGATAGACCTGCTTCAGCTTGCGGCGGCTGTCCTGGTTCAGCTTGCCGTCGCGGGTCAGGATGTGCAGTTCCTTCAGCAGCTCGACGGACTGCTCCGGACGGATTTCGTAGGTCTTGTTCGACATCGTGAAACGGCGCCGGGCCACGGTCGGCGACCACGGCCCGGCGGCGGGAATTCGTGAGGAATGGCGACAGTTTACCGAAAATACGCGATCAGGCTCGCGCGCCGAGCCGCCAGAGCGACGTGACCTCGGCGCGGCGCGCGGCGTGCAGCGGATCGTCCGCGTCGGCCGACTTCGGGTGTGCGGGGCGGATGTCTTCGCGGCCGAGCACGACGAGGCCCGCTTCGTCGATCCATTGCAGCAGCGTGTCGCGCGGCCGCAGCCCGAGATGCTCGGCAAAATCGGACAGGATCAGCCAGCCTTCGCCGCCCGGTTCGAGATGGTCGGCAAGCCCCGCGAGGAAACCGCGCAGCATGCGGCTGTCGGGATCGTAGACCGCGTATTCGATCGGCGCGCTCGGACGGGCCGGCACCCACGGCGGGTTGCAGACGACGAGCGGTGCGCGGCCGGCCGGAAACAGGTCGGCCTCGACGACGTCGACGCGCCCGGCATGACCGAGCCGCGCGACGTTCTCGCGGGCGCATGCGAGCGCGCGCGGATCCTGGTCGGTCGCGACGATGCGCTCGACGCCGCGCGACGCGAGCACGGCCGCGAGCACGCCGGTGCCCGTGCCGATGTCGAACGCGAGCGAGGTCGCGGGCAGCGGCGTGCGCGCGACGAGTTCGACGTATTCGCCGCGCACCGGCGAGAACACGCCGTAATGCGGATGGATCGGCGCGCCGCCGAGCGCCGGGATCGGCACGCCCTTCTTGCGCCATTCGTGCGCGCCGACGAGGCCGAGCAGTTCGCGCAGCGACACGACCGACGGCGCGCCGCCCGGGCCGTACGCTTCCTCGCACGCGGCGCGCACGTCGGGCGCGCGGCGCAGCGGGATCGTGTAGTCGGCGTCGAGCGGGATCAGCAGCATCCCGAGCGTGCGGGCGCGCTGCGATTGCGCGAGCCGGTGCAGGTTGAACGCGTCGACGCCGACCGCGGCCTTCGCCTTCTTCGGCTTGCGTTCGACGCGGCGCGCCATCGCCTGCACGAGCTGGCGCGCATTCTGGAAATCGCCCTGCCAGACGAGTGCGGTGCCCTCGCACGCGAGGCGGTACGCCGCGTCGGCGGTGACGCGGTCGTCGGCGGGCACGGCGCGCTTCGGCGGCTGCACGCCGGCTTCGGAGCGCCAGCGCACGGCATGTTCGGCGCCGTCGGCGTCGGTCCAGTGGAAAACGGGGAAATCGGTCACGCGAGCTCGGCTACGGTTGGCTTCAGACAGGCGGCGCTACCGGACTACCGGAGTGCGCCGCGCGGACCACACCATACCGCGCTTTGCCCGCGCGGCAAAGCGCGGGCGACCGCCCTGGCCGCCACCCGCGCGATGCTCGCGGCGTGTCAGCTCTGGTCGTCGAGCGCCGCGTCCGGCGCGTTCTGCTTCACCGACGCGATGCCGTTCTCGCGGCCGGCTTCAGCCTTGTACAGCTCGCTCGTGCCGATGATCTCGTGATTGCCGGCCTTCAGGTTGAACATGAACTGGCCGTTGCTCGCGGTCTTGCGCTCGTAGTGCGCGTCGTCCGGTGCGTTCTTGCGCACGGACGCGACGCCGTTTTCCGCCGACGCCTTGGTCTTGTACAGCTCGCTGCGCAGAATGATCTCGCCGTTGGCGGCCTTCAGGTGGAACAGGAACTGCCCGTCGTTCGCTTTCTTGATGACGAATTTCGCTGCCATGGTGCCCTCTCCAAAAAGTCGTCCGGCCCTCCGGACCGAGGCAGTCTAAACGCGATTGCAGCGCAAAACGTAAGGCGCACGAAACACGATCGTCAGGAATCGTCAGACGGCGCTGCGATTGCGCCGCTTCGTCCGGTCCGGCATCCGGGGCGTCGCGCAGGCATCGTCTAGCCGCCCCACCCCGGCGTCGCCGGCATGCGCAACGTGCCCGCATCGCGGAAACGCACGGTGCCGAGCACGCCGCCGGCGAGCCGGCCGCGCAGCGCGTACGGCAACTCGCCGCTGGCTGCCGCGCCGGGCAGGTTCCACGCCTGCCGCGCGGCGGCGAACGCCGACACCGAAACGGGCACGTCGATCACGGCCTCGCCGAAGCGCGGCACGACGCCCGAGCGATCGCTGACCCCGCTCGCGAACGGCGTGCCGTTCAGGTCGAGCGCGACCGAAATGCCGTCGTATTCGATCGGCGTGTCATTCGGGTTCTGCACGCGCAGCTTCAGGCTGAAGCGCATCTCGAGGCCCTGTCCGGCCAGCGGGTCGAGCCCGGCGACGGTCACGCTCACGGGCTCGCGCGTCAGGCCCGCGCACCCGCCGAGCGCAAAGACGGCGGCGAACAGCAGCAGCAGCATGGCGCGCAGCGGCGCGATACGGAACAGGGCTCGTGGCATGGGCTGGCCTCCTTGCGGCAATCGATCGGCGGGTCGTCGCCGCATTGTACCGAGCGCGCCGCGCCACGCCCTGATTCGTAGTTTTCGCGCACCGGCGAGATCGTTAATAGATTAAAACTACGGAAACGACATGCTAAACAGAAAGCGAATTAATGCTTCCCAGCATTCAATGACGCGCGAAAAATTCAAGAGAAGCACTTTCTAATTTTTTCGTTTCCTTTACCCAAAACCATCAAGTATATTTACGCATCCTTCGAGCAGGCCGACAAACCTTCAAGCCGTATGACGGCGATTTTACGGAACGGCGACACGCCGTCCTTCCGTCCTGCGGCCTGGTACGGCCAGCCCCGTGGGTCGTCGGTTCAAAGGGAATGCACGCCCGCACAAGGGCGGGCGGCCCCGTGTCGTGCGCGCGAAATCAATTCAGTACAACCCGCGCCCGGCCATTTTGAACCGGCCAGTTAACCGACATCCGGAAACACAGAGGGGGCAGTAAACCATGATTACCTTCACGTAGTCGGCCGACCGTCTTTTCGAATAATCCGTCATTGGCATTTCTCGTCGCTGCTGATTAACGGCGAGGGATTTCTTTTGCCGGCGTTTTCGCAGCACTGAACGATTCTTTCAACAATCGAGGTTTCAGTCATGTCGATCAACATTCACAAGATGCGTTACCTGCCGCTGGTTGCCGCACTCGCGCTCGCCGGGTGCGGCGGCGACGACAGCGGCGTCGGCTCGGCTTCCGCACTCAGCTCCGCCGGCGCGCCGCACTCGAGCTCGTCGCCCGCCGCCAACACGCCGCCGTCAGCCTCCAACGTCGACAAGAGCGTGTCGCCCGTCGAGCTGCCGGACACCGTGGTACCGGTCAACTACCGGCTGTGGTTCCGCCCGAACGATGCGCTGAACGCGTTCGACGGGCGCGCCGACGTCGAGATCAAGGTGCTGAAGCCGGTCAACAACATCGTGATCGCCGGCCACCGGATCAAGTTCACGAACGGCCGCATCACGCTGCAGCCGGGCAACATCCAGCTGATCGCGACGCCGCAGGACAAGGGCGACTTCTACCAGCTGCGCCCCGTCGCCGGCACGATCGCGCCGGGCAACTATTCGCTGCACATGGAGTGGTCGGGCATCATCAACTTCAAGTCGTACGACGATCCGGCCACGCAGACGGGCGGCAGCTGCGGCGACGACCCGTATCCGGGCTGCTCGGCCGCCGAAGGCGTGTTCCGCGTCGACCTGAAGGGCACCGACGGCAAGACGAGCGGCGCGATCCTCACGCAGGGCGAAACCAACCTGTCGCGCCAGTGGTTCCCGGGCTGGGACGAGCCGGCCTTCCGGCCGACCTATGAAGTGACGGCCGAAGTGCCGCAGAACTGGCGCGTCGTGTCGAACGCGGCCGAGAAGCCGTCGACCAACGTCGGCGGCGGCTACAAGCTCGTGCAGTTCGAGAAGACGCCGCCGATGCCGTCGTACCTGCTGTTCTTCGGCGGCGGCATGTTCGATACCTACGAGGACGACTTCTCGAGCCCGCTGCCGGGCGGCAAGGGCGGCCTGCACCTGCGCGTGTTCACGCCGCCGGGCATGAGCGACTGGGCCAAGCCGGCGATGGACCGCACCAAGCAGGCGCTCGATTTCTATTACCGCTACACGGGTATCCCGCTGCCGCTGACGAAGTTCGATACGGTCGCCGCGAACGACGCGTTCAAGGAGCAGAAGGACCTGAACTTCGGCGGGATGGAGAACTGGGGGTCGATCCTCGAGTTCGCCGACGACATCCTGCCGCAACCGGGCCAGCCGATGTCGCGCTACGGTAACGAGGTGCTGACGCACGAAGTCGCGCACCAGTGGTTCGGCGATCTCGTCACGGCCGACTGGTGGGACAACGTCTGGCTCAACGAGTCGTTCGCGACGTTCTTCGAGACGAAGACGACGATCCAGTTCTTCCCCGACGAGTTCAGCTGGCTCGACCAGGTGAAGAACAAGTACCGCGTGATCAATCGCGACATCGGCCCGAACGCGTTCCCGGTCGCGCCGAACTTCAACGACTGGGCGTCGAACGACTTCGTGCTGAGCGCGAGCGCGTTCACGTACGACAAGGGCGGCCATGTGCTGAAGACGCTCGAAAACTATCTCGGCGAGCAGACGCTGCGAAAGGGCCTGCAACAATACCTGGTCGACTACTCGTTCGGCAACGGCACGCCGAAGCGCCTGTGGGATGCGCTGTCGAAGGAAAGCGGCCAGGCGGTCGGCCCGATCGGCGACAGCTACGTGCGCCAGACGGGCGTGCCGCTGATCTCGCTCGACACGCAGTGCGACATGACGAAGAACCAGACGGTCGTCACGCTGAAACAGCAGCCGTTCCCGAACAAGAACGCGTATCCGGGCCTGCAGTGGACGGTACCGATCACGCTCGCGTACGGCCAGGGTCTCGCGAAACGCACGACGCTCGCGCTGAAGGATACGCAGACGCAGACGCGGATCGACGGCTGCACGGGCGTGGTCGCGGATCCGAGCGGTCTCGACTACTACGTCGTGAACTACAGCGACGCCGCGTGGAGCGGCCTGCTCACGCAGGTCAACAGCTCGGTCGATCCGGTGCTGCTCGCGAACCTGAAGAGCGAGGCCGCGCTGCTCGTCGCGAACAACCTCGCGCCGGCTTCGCGCTCGACGTCGATCGGCTCGGTCGCTTCGCCGGCCGCGATGAAGCTGCGCCAGACGCCGAGCTTCGGCGGCATCGCGCCGACGGTGAAGGAACGTCCGTCGCTGCGCTACCAGGGCATGTTCAAGCCGCGCAAGACGCTGGTTCAGTAACGTGATCCGGCCGGCCGGTGCCGCGCGATACGCGGCGCCGGCCGGCGTTCGACGCTTCATGTCCCTTCACGTCCCTTCACCTCCTATCGCAGGCCCCGGATGCGGGGCCTGTTTTTTGTTGCCGCCGCGTGCGGCGCCCCGCCAATGCCGGCCTGGCGCCTGTTCACGCCAATAGCGAGCCCTAGCGATCGTCGCGCCGGCGAAACGCCCACCACGCGGCGAGCGCGGTAAAGCCCGCGACCAGCAGCACCATCAGCCAGAACCCGTGCTTGTTCTCCGAGAACGGCACGCCGCCGACGTTCATCCCGAAGAAGCCCGCGACGATGTTGATCGGCAGCGCGATCACGGTCACGAGCGTCAGCGTGAACAGCGTCCGGTTGTTCTGCTCGTCGAGCCGCGAACCGATCTCTTCCTGCAACAGCTTGATCCGCTCGTTGAGCCCCGACAGATCGGCGAGCACCAGCGAGAACTCTTCGGTCGATTCGCGCAGCTCCTGCACGTCTTCGGCGTGCAGCCACGCGGGCGGTTTCGCGAGCAGCCGGAAAATCGAGCCAGGCTCGGGCGCCAGCATGCGCTGCAGCCGCGTCAGCGTGCGGCGCATCGCGCCGAGCTCGATGCGGTTCGACGTGAGCCGTTGCGACAGGAAGCGATCCTCGATGCGATCGACGTCGATGCTCGTGCGCCGCATGATCTGGATCAGCAGGTCGGCCTGGTCGCGCAGCAGGTGCACGAGCAGTTCGGCCGGCGACCGGAACCGCTCGCCGTCGCGCACGCAGGCGCGCAGCGTATCGACCGAGCGCAGCGGCTTGAGCCGCGCGGTGACCATGATGCGCCGCTCGACGTGGACGAACAGCGTCGCGATTTCCGACGGCGTCAGCTCGAGGTTGAACATCACGTCGTTGACGATCGCGCGCAGCGCGCCGTCCTCCTGCTCGATGCGCGTCGAGCGCGATCCTTCGTGGAGGAATTCGAAGAAGCTGTCGGACAATCCGAGGTGCGTGCGCATCCAGCGCTCGCTCGCGCCGTGCGCGAGATTGAAGTGCAGCCAGACGAAATCGTCCGATGCGGCCGCATCGCGCTCGCGGCACGCGCGCAGCCATGCGGCGGCCGCATCGGCATCGAGCATCGCGCCCGATCCGCCCGGGACGAAGCGGAATCCGCACACCATGCCGGACGTATCGGCGCCGTAAGTCTGTACGATCAGGTCCATCGTGTCGAAGGTCGTGCGGCGCTCGCCGCGCCGCGCATCGCGCATTGCGGCGCCACGCCGGGAAATGGAAGGAAACGTATGCCCGATGCATGCGGCATTTTCGTGACATTGTCACATCCTGCCGTCCGGCGTAAGACGTCCCCAAAAACAACGCGCCGCCCGGTGGGCGGCGCAGGTGCGATGTGCAGGCTGGTGTGATGCCGGTTACTGCCGCGTCTCCGACTGCGCAGCGGTCGGGCAGGCCGGATCCTTGCCCCAGTGGCCGTCGCAGACGCGCCAGCGGCACAGCTGATCCTCGAAGAAGCCGCGCTCCGCGCAATCCTTCACGCGCGATGCGAGCGAACCGCCCGTCGCGGCGGCCGTCTTGGTCGGCACGACCTGCCCCTTCTGCGCGGCGACCTTCTTGTCGGCCGGCTTCGTACGGGCGACGAGCGCGGCGAGCAGGTCCGCATCCGGGTCGTCCTTCCCGGATGCCTTCGCGCTCGCGGAACGGGTCGTCGCTTCGCGACGCTTCTTCGCCTGCGCGAGCTCCGCCTGCTGTTCCTTGTGATGCTTGCGAGCCTCCGCCTTCGCGTCGGCCTTCACATCGGCCTTGCTGCGGGGGGCTACCTTGTCGCTCTTCGCGGCGTCGGCCTTCGCGGATTTCGTCGTCGCCGCTGCTGCGGCAGCCGTCGCGGCGACGGCGCCCGCCGTCGCTGCGCCCGATGCATCGTCGGCACCGTTCGCGAGCGCGCGCGACAAGCGGCTATTGTCCGCGCCCGACGCGCCCGATGCGGGCGCAACGGTCTGGGACGCGGCATCGTCGTTGACGATCGTCGCCGTTTGCACGACGGGCGCAGCCGACGCGGCATTCTGCGCGACCTGCACGGCGGCGGCGCTGGCCGGCTCGGCCTTTGCCGGTGCCTGCACGGGCGTGGCGGCCACGACGGCCGCCTCGCCGGATTGCTGCTGCCAGCGCCATGCGCCCCAGCCGCCGACGGCGACCACGAGCGCGACGACGGCCGCGATCGGCCCCTTCAGCGAACGGCGCGGCGGTTCGGCCGGCGGCGTGACACGTCCTTCCAGATTCGCGAGAATGCGCGACTGCTGCGGTTCGCCCCCGCCTGCCGGTTTGGTATCGGATAGCAGGCTGGGCGGGGTTTTCGAATTTGAATTTTCCGGCGCACTCATTCAGCGTCTCATTGAATCCTGGTTTAATTCACCGCGATAATATAGCCCGGCCTCTCAAAGCAGCCTGATTCTAAGAGCAAGCATTGCAAAACACAATCAATTCCAATTTCCGGGGATTTCGTTGATTGCCGTCGCACTCGTCGCCTATTTCGCCCTTGCCGTCGCGGTTGCGGCACTGTTGCTTTTACCGGGTATCCGCGCGACCGTTTTCGAATCCGTCGCCCAGTTTCGCGGCCGCCTGACGCGCCGCGCGAACGATCACGCCGCACGTACGCGAAGTCAAATTGTTAAATCGGCAACCGTTACGCGCGGCGCATTAAGTGACGTGCAAAATTTACTGATCCGGCGGCGCTTGATGATTATGGTATCGGCAGGTATTCTTGCGACGCCGCCATTGGTGGCCATTGCGTTACGCGGTCGGCAATTATTTCAGTACGACGACACGGCGCGCGTGCCTGACGAGAAGATCGCCGCGCTGCTGCAGGGCGAACAGCTCGTGCCGCCGCCGCCGTTGCCGCCGGAAGTCTTTGCCACGAAGGAAGTCGAACAGGTGCGGCCTGCGCTGAGAGATGCAAGCCGCGACTGGAACCTGCTGGATCCCGATTTCCGTACGCGTTTGCTGCTGGTCTACAAGATCATGCACGAACAATATGGTTACGAGATGGCGCTGCTGGAAGGTTATCGGAGTCCGGAACGACAGAACCGGCTCGCGCAGATGGGCACCAACGTGACCAATGCGGCGGCCTTCCAGAGTTATCACCAGTTCGGGCTCGCGGCCGACAACGCGTTTCTGCGCGACGGCAAGCTGGTCATTTCCGAGAAAGATCCCTGGGCGATGCGCGGCTACCAGTTGTACGGACAGGTCGCCGAGCAAGTCGGCCTGACCTGGGGAGGCCGTTGGAAAATGATGGATCTCGGGCACGTGGAATACCATAAACCCGGTTTTAAACTGGGACGCGGCAGCTAGTCAGGGCTACCGGACAAGAAATAATGAGGGCGGCATGGGGCTTTTTAATCACCCGGCAGGAAACGATTTGGGCGGTGCAAACGATCGGGCATTCCGTTGCGCGATTTTTTCAGGCAGCCGCTTCCGTTTTAATTCTCACAGCGTCCTTTCATTATTGCGCGCGCCTTCTCCGATGCCGCGGGCGCATTGATGCCAGCCCCCTTCATCCCGTTTGACAGCATGGCGACACATCGCGGCGCCACGCTTGCCGCTCGGCGCGCCTGCGTCGCCTCACCGAATCGCACCGGAACCTGAACGTCCTATGCAACGCATCCTCAACGTGCTGACTCATCCGCGTACGCTCTCGATTGTCGGGATCGTCGCGCTAGCGGCGATTCTCTTCATCGCTGCCGACATGCTGCAGCTGCCGCTCCTGTGGGCGGCGGTCGCCTTCGCGGCGATCCTCGTGCTGTGGCTCGGCGTCGCACTGGTGCGCCGCTGGCGCGTGAAGCGCGCGAACCGGCAGCTCGGCCAGGTGCTCGAAGAGCAGGCGGAAACCGGCAAGATCGCCGCGCCGGCCGCGGCCGCGCTCGCACCCGACACGAAAACCGCCGACCTCGACGTGCTGCGCACGCGCCTGTCCGACGCGGTGAAGACGATCAAGACGTCGAAGATCGGCCAGGTGTCGGGCGGCTCCGCGCTGTACGAACTGCCGTGGTACATCGTGATCGGCAACCCGGCCGCCGGCAAGAGCAGCGCCGTGCTGAACTCCGGCCTGCAGTTTCCGTTCGCGGACAAGAACAGCGCGGTGATCCACGGCATCGGCGGCACGCGCAACTGCGACTGGTTCTTCACGACCGAAGGGATCCTGCTCGACACGGCCGGCCGCTACTCGGTGCACGAGGAAGACCGCAGCGAATGGCTCGGCTTTCTCGGCCTGCTGAAGCGCTATCGTCCGAAGGCGCCGATCAACGGCATCATCGTCACCGCGAGCATCGCCGAACTCACCGGCAACCGCCCCGAGTTCGCGATCAACCTCGCGAAGAACCTTCGTCAGCGCGTTCAGGAGCTGACGGAGAAGCTCGAGGTGTTTGCGCCGGTCTACGTGATGTTCACGAAGGCCGACCTGATCACCGGCTTCACCGAATTCTTCAGCAGCAGCGACAAGCACGAATACGACCGCGTGTGGGGCGCCACCCTGCCCTACGAGCCCGATGACAAGCGCGACGTGGTCGCGCAGTTCGACACGCACTTCGAGGAACTGTACGAAGGGCTGAAGGAAATCAGCGTCGCGCAGCTGTCGCTGTCGCGCGGCAACCGGCTGTCGCCGGGCCAGCTGAGCTTCCCGCTCGAATTCTCGACGATCAAGCCGTCGCTGCGCGCGTTCCTCGCGACGCTGTTCGAGAATAACCCGTTCCAGTACAAGCCTATTTTCCGCGGCTTCTACTTCACCAGCGCGCTGCAGGAAGGCGAAACCAACAGCGCCGCCGCGCAGCGCATCGCGCACCGCTTCGGCCTCGACGCGAGCGCGCTGCCGAAGCCGCACAGCGCGTTCTCGAAGAACGGCTTCTTCCTGCGCGACCTGTTCTCGAAGGTGATCTTCGCGGACCGCCAGACCGTGCGCCAGTTCGCGAGCCCGACCAAGACCCGGCTGCGCTACGCGACCTTCTTCGGCTTCGTCGCGGCGCTCGCGCTCGCGCTCGGCGGCTGGACCTGGTCGACGATCGGCAACCAGCAGCTCGTCGCGAACGTGCAGGCCGACCTCGACAACGTCACGCGCCTGCAGCAGGGCCGCAACGACCTGCAGTCGCGCCTGCAGGCGATGGACATCCTGGAAGACCGCATCGAACAGCTCGAACAGTTCCGCCGCGACAAGCCGGTGTCGGTGTCGCTCGGCCTGTACCAGGGCGACCGTCTCGAGCAGCACCTGCTGACCGAGTACTACAACGGCGTGCGCCAGATCCTGCTGGCGCCGGTCTCGCAGAACCTCGCGTCGTTCATGAAGGACGTGAACGCGCACCCGGAACAGCTCGTGCCGATGACGCGCCCGCCGGAATCGGGTGCCGTGCAGGGCGGCGCGATTCCCGTGTCGACGAACCCGCCGGGCGCCACGCCGCTCGCCGGCGCCGCGCAAGGCGCATCCGCGGCGGCGGCCGCCGCGCCGCAACAGCCGGCCGCGCCGCAAGGCGGCCTCTACAGCGACGCGTCGCCGACCAACGTGCAGGACGCGTACAACGCGCTGAAGACCTACCTGATGCTGTCCGACAAGCGTCACGTCGAACAGGCGCACCTGACCGACCAGCTCGCCCGCTTCTGGCGCGGCTGGCTCGAGACGAATCGCGGCAACATGCCGCGCGACGAGATGATCAAGAGCGCCGAGCGCATGATCTCGTTCTATCTCGCCCGCGTGAACGACAACGACTGGCCGATGATCGACGCGAACCTCGCGCTCGTCGACCAGACCCGCGAGAACCTGCGCCGCGTCGTGCGCGGCATGCCGGCCCGCCAGCGCGTCTACGAGGAAATCAAGGCGCGCGCGTCGACCCGCTTCGCGCCGATGACCATCGCGCGCATCGTCGGCGACGGCAACCAGGGGCTAGTCGCCGGCAGCTATGCGATTCCGGGCACGTTCACGCGCGAAGCGTGGTTCGACTACGTGCAGCCGGCGATCCGCGACGCGGCGACCAAGGAACTGCAGGCGAAGGACTGGGTGCTGAACACGTCGACGCAGGACGACCTGACGCTGGAAGGCAGCCCCGAGCAGATCCAGAAGACGCTCGTCGGGATGTACAAGACCGAGTACGCGCAGCACTGGCAGAAGTTCATGCAGGGCATCGCGGTGCAGGGCTTCAGCAGCTTCGGCCAGGCCGTCGACGGGATGAACCGCCTCGGCGACCCGCAGGATTCGCCGATCCGCAAGATCCTCGAGACCGCGTATGACCAGACGTCGTGGGACAACCCGTCGCTGGCGAACGTCGCGATCAAGAAGGCGCAGACCGGCGTCGTGAACTGGGTCAAGCAGCTGTTCACGCGCTCGCAGGCCGGCCAGGTGGCGGCCGCGAACATCGACATCAACGGCAATCCGGCCGAGGTGCCGATGGGTCCGATCGGCCAGGAGTTCATCGGGCTCGCGCGGATCGTCGCGACGCACGACGGCACGTCGATGCTCAAGGGCTATATGGACTCGCTGTCGAAGGTCCGTACGCGCTTCAACGTGATCAAGAACCAGGGCGACCCCGGCCCCGGCGCGCGCCAGCTGATGCAGCAGACGCTCGACGGCAACGGCTCGGAACTCGCCGATTCGCTGAAGTTCGTCGACGAGCAGATGCTGACCGGCCTCACCGATTCGCAACGCAAGTCGCTGCGTCCGCTGCTGGTGCGGCCGCTGATGCAGGCGTTCTCGGTGGTGATCCAGCCGGCCAGCGCGGAAGTCAACAAGGTATGGAACGCGCAGGTCTACCAGCCGTTCCAGAGCTCGCTCGCGACCAAGTACCCGTTCGCGGCGAACGCGAAGGTCGAGGCCGGCGCCGGTGAAATCGCGCAGGTGTTCGGTCCGGACGGTGCGATCGCGAAGTTCGTCGGCACGACGCTGGGCCCGCTCGCGGTACGCCGCGGCGACACGCTCGCCGCCCGCACGTGGGGCGACATGGGCATCGGCCTCACGCCCGACTTCACGAACGGCTTCGCGCGCTGGGTCGCGCCGCTCGCCGGCGGCGCCGCGGGCGGCGCGGCCGCGGCGGCCGAACCGCAGACCGTGTTCCAGATCCTGCCGCAGCCGAGCACGGGCACGACGGAATACACGATCGCGATCGACGGCCAGCAGCTGCGCTACCGCAACACGCCGCCGCAGTGGACCAACTTCGTGTGGCCGAACCCGCAGGGCTCGCCGGGCGCGACGCTGTCCGCGACGACCTTCGACGGCCGCACGGTGCAGCTCGTCAACGAACCGGGCCGCTACGGTCTCGAGAAGCTGATCAACTCGGCGCAGCGCAAGCGCCATCCGGACGGCACCTTCGACCTCACGTGGGTCCAGGGCAGCGTGAACGTGTCGGTGACGATGCGCATCATCAGCACGTCGCAGCCGACCAGCAGCGGCGGCGACCAGCCGCAGCAGCAGAGCCTGCGCGGCCTGCAGCTGCCGTCGTCGGTCGCCGACGCGAGCGCGGGTGCCGCGCAGAACGCGACGCAGGCCGGCTCGGGCGCGCCGGCGGCCGCACCGGCCGTCGCGGCCGCCACCGCAACGAACGCACAGGGGGCGCAATGACGCAAACCGTTCAGGCGCAGATCGCCTACTTCGGCAAGATTCCGTCGCGCGGCGACTTCGTGAAGAGCCCGCACAATCCGCAGTTGCTGCAGACGCTCGATCGCTGGATCGCGCAAGCACTCGAACTGCTCGCGGAGGATCCGCGCTGGAAGATCGTCTACGAGGATGCGAAGCCGATGCATTTCGCGTTCCTCGGCTCGCGCAGCAAGCTCGCCATCGCGGGCCACATGGTCGCGAGCCACGACGTGTCGATGCGCCGTTTCCCGTTCCTCGGCGCGACCGCGCTCGAGGTCGACCGGCCGCTCGCGTTCCTCGCGCGCAGCCCGCTCGCGTTCGCGCGGCTGTGGTCGCGCGTCGCCGCGCAGATGCCGGCGCTGCTCGCGAAGGAGGAGCCGCCCGGCGCGCTGCAGGCGCTCGGCGATACGCAGGTGCCGATCGACGTCGGCGGCCCCGGCACGTCGCATGACGGCACCTTCAACGACTTCATCGAACACCAGTCGCTGTACGGCCTGCAGCAGATGCTGCTCGAAAGCGGTCATCCGGTGCGGCTGCGCGGCGCGATGCTCGCGCTCGGTTCGCTGTTGCGGCCCGTGATGCAGAGCGGCTCGTCGCACATCGAGCGCGGCCTCACGCTGCCGCTGCCGGTCGACCCGTTCTATCGCAGCCTCGTCGCCGCGTTCTGGCTCGAACTGATCGCACCGTTCGTCGCGCAGGCCGACTTCGAGCTCGCGATCTTCATCGGCACGATCGCCGAACGCGAACGGCTGATCATCGGCTTCAACGGCGCGTCGTCGAAGACGCTGCTGAGCGTCGTCGATCCGCAGACCTACGCCGCCCACAACATCGACATCGACGATCCCGAGTGGATCGACGCCCATGCGCAAAACGATCACCAGATCAGCAAGCTCGTCAGCTACCTCGACCAACCGCAACTGTCGCTGCGCGTCGCCATCGACGCCTTCCGCGAAGCGTTCATCGGAGGCTGACGGGATGCAACGCACGATTCAGGTCCGGCGCACGCGCTTGTCGCCCTTCGTATCCGCTCTCGCCGCCGCGGGCCTCGTCGCCTGCGGCGCGGCCCATGCGCAGAACACGGGCGGCGCGACCGTCACGCCGGTCGGCAATGGCACGGTCGCGACCGCCGCCCTGCCCGCGAACGCCAACCCCGGTGCCGCGCCGGCCACGGCGTCCGGCACGGTGGTGCGCGGCACGGCCGGCACGATCGCACCGCCGCCCGCGAACGCGTCGCCCGGCCAGGTGGTGGTCGGCGGCAAGGTGCCCGACGAGGCGACCAAGGCCGCCGTGCTGCAGAAGCTGCGCGACACCTACGGCGCGGCGAACGTGGTCGACCAGATCGAGGTCGGTGACGTCGCGACGCCGCCGAACTGGAGCGCGAACGTGCAGAAGCTGCTCGGCGCGCAGTTGAAGCAGATCAGCAAAGGCCAGCTGAAGATCAACGGCACGCAGATCGAGATGAAGGGCGAGGTGCACAACGAGGCGCAGCGCCAGCAGCTCGCGAGCGACATGGCGAATACGCTGAATCCGACTTATACGATCAAGAACGGGCTGCGCGTGTCGGCGTCCGAGCAGGGGCTGCTCGACCAGACGCTTGCGAATCGCACGATCGAGTTCGAAACGGGCAGTGCGACGCTCACACCGCAAGGCAGGCAGATTCTCGATCAGATGGCGGCCGCGCTCGCGAAGATGCAGAACCGCACGGTCGACATCATCGGGCATACCGACAACTCCGGGAACCGGACGTCGAACATCGCGCTGAGCCAGGCGCGTGCGGATGCGGTGAAGGGGTATCTGATCACGAAGAGCATCCCGCCGCAGCAGATGACGACGACGGGGGTCGGGCCGGATCAGCCGATCGCGCCGAATGATACGGCCGAGGGGCGGGCGAGGAATCGGCGGATCGAGTTCCGGGTGGGGCAGTAAGCGGAGCATTCGGGGGCATGGCGAGAATCCAGCAATTCCGATGAAATTCGCTCTGCGCTGCTTGCGATCGGCCATTCTTCTGGTTTTCGGTGCGGTCTTCGTGCTGGTGGGCGCATCGGGCGTCATCAATTCGGCCATCCTCGTTCGCGCTGGCGCATGGCCTCATGTCCCCGCCTTTGTCGAGCGATGCGAGTTGTCTCTGCGATATGGCAAGTCCGACGTGACATGGGAGGCGCGCGCCGTCTTCCGCTATGGTGCCGGGCAAACGCAGCACTACGACACGACGTGGCAGCCTGCCGGGTCGCCTGTTTATTCGCGCTCCGCCGCGTCGAACATCGATCGCGAACAGTTCGCCGCGTTCACGAAGACGTATTGCAGCGAGGCCGCGAACGATGGTCTGCGCGTTTCGCCGATGTTTCCGGGTATTGCGCGGCGCAACGAAGCGGTTGTGGGCGGGGAATGGGTACGAGAAATCGGGTTCGGCCTGTTCGCCTTGGTCGGCGGGTTGATGCTGTGTGCGGTGAGCATTTCGCTGCTGCCTTGGATCGAGGATCGCAAAAAGCATGCGGTGCGGCGCAAAGCACGGCGCGCGCGGAATCGCGCCAGCGGTGCGTGATGCGGACGTGCAGGCCGGTTTCGCGGAGTTGCTTGTAGACCAGGCGCCATGCTGAATCTGCCGTGAGTCGATGTTCGGCGGTTCAGCATTCGAATATGGCGGTCATCTCCCGGAGCGCTCTTCCCTGACAGACAGCGAGGCACGCGCTCCGTCATCCAGCAACGCCGCTCAATGAATGGGGGGAGTTGTGCCGCCCTTGTAGCCCCGCGCCCATTCCTGGCTCTGCTTGGCCGCCTGGTCGATACGTGCCGCGGCAAGATCGTCTTTCTTGCGCTGCTTCGCTTCCTTTGCGAGATCGCTCGACCCGAACGTATCCTTGTCGCGAGTGCGGAAGTACAGTGACGGCGCCAGCACGTGGTCTTGCCAGCTCGTCAACAACGTATCGTGGACAAGCATGTCGAACAGCGCCATGACCTCCTGCGGAAGCGGATGCTTGCCTTCGACCCCTTCCTTCCAGGCCGACACCAGCTCCATCTCGGCTTCCGGCAGCATAGCCGCCTCGATCGCGTCCGCGCTCGCCTTGTTATTGGAGTCCCACGAATCCGGCATGTTACGGATACGCTCGGCGGATTGCTTCAGGCCGTCCTGATACGACGCGCGGCGCAGCTTCTTTGCCGCTTCCTTCTCGAGACGCTCCCAGACCGTCGAATAGTCCTTCGGCGCTTCCGCGATCAGCTTCTCATAGCGCTTTTGTGCCGCGTCGCTCGCTGCCTTCATGCCCCGCAGCTTCGCCTGGTCCTCCTGGCTGCGGCTGGCCAGCATGCTCATGTTGATGCCTTGTCGCTGCAGTTCCCAGTCGAGTTGCGACTTCGCCGTCTTGCGCTGCAGGTCGGCGTCGCTCATGTTGCGTTTCCAGTCGGCAACCGGGTCGGCAATCGTGCGGCGGAAGTCGGGATCCATGTAGCGGGCTGCGATCCAGCGCATGAAGACTTTCGAATGCTCCATGAAGTCGGCGCCGGGCTTGCGGGGGACGAGGGTACGGTAGGCATCGACCAGTTGCTTGATGCGATATTGCTTACCGTCGCAGTTGATGGGTTGGGCGATCGTGAATCTGCCGAACGTATCGTTCTTGTAGAGATAGAGATCCTCCATCGTATCCATCACTGCACCCGCCTTTAGTGCTTCCAACAGCATGTCGCGCAAAGGTACCCGCATCAATTCGGCATTCAGACCAAGCGAACCATTTGGTGCACCACCCACGACATCGCTGCTCGTACCCGGATAGAGAAACTGTTCGCCACGAGTTTTCTCGAGACTGTCGAGACGCTGATAGAAGCGCATCTCATGCGCAGCGGCAAAATGAACGCAGCGCTGCACACTGGCCGGGATGGCGAGAGGACGATCCTTGAAGCTGGTTTTGAGCATACCCAGATAAGGCACCATTCCGATCAACTCGCCGGCCTCCTCCGACATGATGGACGAAACTGCATCGAGCAATCCGACGAACTTGATCTGAATCGGCACGCCTTCAATAGCGAGATCCGTGTCGTCCCTGCGCTTGTATTTCTCCGCCAGATCGTTGATGAACGCACGTGCGAGCACGCACCCTCGATCCGCGCCGAACACCGACACCTCGATCACCCGAACTTTCGGCATCTGCTTCTTGACGACCTCGTACGCAGCCTTGAACTGATCCTTGGCTGCGATCAACCGCGTATCGACACCTGTGCCGAAAGCTTTGGCCATGACGGAATTGTCACGCACGATCGGCACGTTCTCCATCGCTATACCGACAAAAAGGCTGCGCGCGACCGCCCAGCCGGCCTTCATCGGAGCGCCTTTGACGTTGTTCTTGAAGTCGTTCTTCGCGTTGCGCCACAGCAGCGTTCCGGTAGCCTTGGTTCGTTCCCAGTAACGCTCCGGCGATGCATTCAACACGTTCATCACACGCCGCGCCTGATCGGGGATGCGCTCGATATCCTTCCGAAGATTCTGGAATGCTTTGTCGATTGGTCGAAGCGAAAAATCCCCCTCGAGAAACCCATCGACGAGTTGCTTCTTGACGTCGTCGACACGCTTTTTCACGCTCGCTTGTTTGATTGGCGTATTAACGCGCGTGAACGACTTGGCGACCGACTCCGCGCCGCTCAATGCCTTCTTGCCCGCCATCTTGCCGGCGGCTACGCCTGCATTGATCAATTCGTCGGCCTTGGCTGACTCGTTCAGCGGCGTGCCCAACCCCGAATAGTAGAAGCGGTACCAGAACTGATTGACCGGACGACGCGAGTCGTCGTTATCGCGGTGAGCCTCCCATAAGCGGCAGATATTCGAGTATCGGGAACTTGCCTTGTCGTCGAGATCCGCGTTACGACCAAAGGCATCAAAAAAGAACCCCATGCGAATCGTCGCGCCACATGGCATGCAGTCACCCTTCGGATAGAGATTCGCATTCTGGGAAACCAGTTGCGAATTCACCGACATCGGCGTTGCGTCGTCCGGATCAAGCTTGATTTTCTCAACCATGCAGTTTCTCCTCCACGCGCGACTGTGGCAGCAAACCGTCAGCAATCGGCGGCACGGCCACCGACACGAATTTCCCGCTCGCTACCTCGAAGCGCACGTGATTTGGAACCGACAGCGCCCACTTCGCAAATGCACCTGGCTGGCTGGCTGCGGTCTTCAAGATGCGCTGAGCCTCCGGATGCGCATCGAATCGGCTGTTAATGAGCAAACTGAAGTATGTGTACTGCTCCAAATCGTCACGGTCCGTCAGACGATATTTCAACCATGCCGACGCGACGATACGAGCGACACGTCGAAACTGCTGATCTTGGCGCTCATCGTATCGTCTATCGAGTTGCGTCTGGTACTGCTTCATCCACTTCACAACATCGACGATCGGCAGACGTGCATCATCAAGCAACTGACCTGGAAACTGAAATTCGACATGCCGATCCGGGAAGAAATGCACTTCGAGAATCCGGCCCCCCACATCGTCGGGTGTCTGGGACTGCGGCATCGATACCTTCGTCTCACCGTGGAACATCTGCTTGTCGCCCTTATGCCACTGGTCGACATCGTAGTAATTCCACTTGACGACAAATTCCGTGCCCTTGAGCTTGTAGCAACACTTCACGCTGCCGCCGCCGGCTCCCGGCGGGTCGTCGCCGCCGCCACTCGCCGTGTTGCCAAATTCGTCGGTGATCGTGAAACCACTCATGTTGTACGGCAGATAATTCCGGCCTATGACAGAAATCCCGTTGTATGTCGGCTCCGATTTCCCGCACGCCGCCATAGCCGTCACGAGCAGGCACCCCGCCAGGACACGATTCGCCAGCCTCGAAAATCTCGTTGCTCTATTCACTGATATTTTCCTTCCGAATATTGTCCAACATGCGTTGCCGACGTACGGACTGCACCGGTAGCACTTCCACGCCGTCAGACACGTCCGCTTCTTGTCGCTCGAATCGCCCGCATCGCCTCCGGTGTTCGCGGCAGCGGCAACAAGCCGTCCGGAATCATCGGGACGGTCACCGACTCGAATTTGTCGCTCGTCAACTCGGAGAGCACGTTCCTCGGCAGAGATCGCATCGACGCTGCGAACGCACCGGGTCGATTGGCAGCCGCTTTCAGGACTCGCTGAATCTCAGGATGCGCGTCGAACCGGCTATTCACCAGCACGTTGTAGTAAGCGTACTGCTTCAAGTCATCGATCTCAGTCAGCCTGTATTTCAACCACGCTGCAGCAACGACACGTGCGATGCGACGAAACTGCTGGTCATCACGCTCGTCGTATCGTTTGTTCAATTGCTCCTGAAACTGGCTCGTCATCCAGCGCGACACCTCGGTCATCTGAATACGCGATCCATTAATCAGCGCACCTGGGAACTGAAGTTCGACGTGGCGATCCGGATAGAAGTGAACTTCGAGAATTCGATCGCCCACCTTCTCCGGAACATTCGACTGCGACAACGTGGCCTTTGCCTCGGCATGAAGCGTTTCCTCGTTACCTTTGTGCCACTGGTCGACGTCGACATAATTCCATTTGACCGTGAACTCGGTACCCTGGAGCTTGTAACAACAAGCTAACCCGCCCCCACCACCCGGCAAGCTGTTCCCCCCACCCGCCTTGTTTCCGTGGGCATCGGTGATCGTAAATCCGTCCAGGTTGTACGGCAGATAGTTGTGAGCGATGACCGAAACGCCGCTATATGTCGGCTCCGACTTGCCACACGCGCTCAAAGCCGCCGCAACCAGGCACATCGCCGGTACTGACCTACGCCACGCCACGACGCACCTCCATCGATTCCCGCTCGTGCGCATCGCGAATCGCATCCCATGTCGCGTCGTCGATCGTCGCCAGTGCGTCATTGAGCGTCGTCTCTCCATGAGCCACGGCCCCAAGGCACACCCGCACCGCCGGATGCTCGTCGAACCGGGGCGCAACCAGCACGCCCGTCATCACGTAGCACTGCAATTCCGCTTCTTCGGCAATCCCGTGCGCTGCTGCGCGTTCGAGTTGCTCGACAACCTGATCATGGAGTTCCGCATCGGACAGGTGATCGACCACCGCCGCCATCGTCTCGCGAAACTTCAGCACGAGCTTGTCCGGGTACCCGAGCTCGATCAGTAGCGCGTGCTGCCGCTCGCTGAGGTCCGGTGCGTCGCTTGCCGACATCACACCTTCAACCGCCGGCGTGTCGTTGCGCCACACGACTTCGTCGAGCCGACGATCGCGATATCGGATCTCGCTAAACGGCGCGACGAACCGCCGCGCCTGCGTGTCGCTCCACACCTGTCGGAGCCGCCCGAATACATGATTGTCGAAGAAGAACAGGTAGTACGCGCGACCGTTCGGCAGCGCGTACTTCACGTACTGGCGCAGATGCGCATCCAGCGCGTCGAACGACCACGCCGAGCACAACCACGTCACCGCATGCAGATCGACGGCGTCCAGCCATAGTTGACGCAGCACGCGATGCTGCTCCGCATCCCCGCCGTCGAGTGCGCGACTGTCGAACGCAATCAGGTACGGTGCGATATCCGTATAGGCATCCAGCCCGGTATCGGTCCAAAGGGACGCGTAACGCAGGCCGCGCACGGCTGCCAGCTGCGTGTCCAGCTCCTGATAACCGCGCGTGTCGACGAGCACGTACAGACGCATCGGTCTGCCGTCGCCGGCCTCGTGCTCCAGCGATGCCTTCAGCGTCTCCACGAACGCCGGCCATTCACACTCGCGCGGATTGGGCCCATCCGCCGCCATCTCGATGGTGTCACCCGTATCGTTGACTTCGTCCATCAATCCGCCTCAACCATCGATTCACGACCGCTATGTGCATTCAGCACGCATTGCTTGCACGTGCCGCCCGGCATCGCGGGCAGCGGATACTGCATGCTCGTCGGTCCGCTGAACTGGTGCTGAGCGCCCTTGAAATCTACCTTCCCCGGCGCGTGAATCTCGATGTTGCCGCCCTTGATCCGGATATAGGCGCCACCCGACGTGAGCAGGATCTCCTGCTTCGCGGCCACGTCGACGGCCTCGGTCGCCGCCATCATCTTCACGGTCTTCTGCGCTGTGAGTTCGATGCTGTCCGCATGCGCCTGAACCTCGACCTTGCCCTTCGCGGCGAACAGCTTCATCCCGGCGTTCTGCGCGAACAGGCTGATGCGATCCCGGATGCCGGCGATCAGAGACTTCCCGCTGATGATGAACGTACTTTGACCACTGACGATATTGGTCTGCCGGTCGCTTGCCAGATGCACCGACTGCTGCGACGCCACCCCGATCCCCGCCGGGCTCGCGAACAGCATCACCGGCTCCTTGAACGCATTCGCATTCCCCGTCCCGCCGCCTGCAGTCCTGCCGCCACCCGAGGCCGCCCCCGCCACGCTGTTCTGCGTCGCCTCGGCGAATTGCTTGAGCGCATCGCGACCGGTGCCGAGACTCTCCGCCTGATGCATCTCGCTGACCTGCGACATCGATTCGATCAGCCCCTCAGCATTGCCAAGCTGCTGCTTCGCTTCGCTCACGTCGAGCGGCTGGCTGTTCGCCTGCTTCGGATGCGTCGTCACGTACAGGCCCTGCCCGGCACGCATCGCACCGTACGCATCCGTGCGCAGGTCGAAGCCGGAGCCGAGATACGCACCGCGCGTATTGCCGTTCTGCTCGATCAGATAACCGAGGTGAAGCAGCGAATTCGCGCTGCTGCTGAACAGGCGCGCGCGGTTCTGCCCGGTCGCGTCGTCGAGCACCATCTCGTTGTGCCCCGATCCCGCATACTCCTTCGACCGGAAGCCCGACAGGATCCCGTTGCTATGCCACTGCGGCCTGGTCGCACCGTTGTACACGCGATGCATGACGATCGGCCGGTCGCAGTCGCCGCCGATGTAGCCGATCAGCACTTCCTCGCCGACCCGCGGAATATGCACGCCGCCGTACCCGCCGCCGGCATCGGACTGCACGACACGCATCCAGCACGACGCGTTCTCGCGGCCTTCGCTCTGGCGGTCCCAGACGAACATGACCTTGATCCGGTTCAGCTCGTCCGTATAAACCTCTTCGCCCTTCGGCCCGACGACGATCGCCGTCTCGAGCTGCATCGCGGGCTTGCGATGCTCGAACGGGCTGCGGTACGGCACGCTCGCGCGCTGCGCTTCGACCTCGACGAGATAGAACCCGGCGGAGCCGTCGTCATGCGCGACCTGGAACGCAGCCGCTTCCCCGTGACCGGCCTTCACCTGCGCCAGCTGGTCCTGCAGGCTATGCGGAAAACTCGCTTCGTGGTCCGAAACCGGCAGATTGTTCTCGATGTACCGCGTGACGCCGATGGCCGCGAACTCGCGCTCGCTCGCCGAATCGCGATCGTGCTCGGGATGACCGCTCAGCGTGAAGCGCCGGCCGGCATCGATCGCGCGCACGCCGCCCACACCGAAGAAGCGCTTCGCGCGCGACTCCCATTCCTCGAGACGAATCTTCGACAGGTGTTCGCCGCGGTCCTGGCCCGGATACGTGTACGCGCCGGTATATTCGTAGATTTCCGCCTGGCCCGGCAGGTCGCCCTGGCCGGCCTTGGTCGGCAGCGACGTGCCGTTCGGATTGCCCGCCGACGACGGCGCTTTGTAGTCGAACGTGCGCGTCGTGTGCAGCGTGCTTTGCAACGTCCGCGATGCGGTCCATTGCGTAAACCCGGCGGTTTCGGTGCCGCTGCCGGAACGATCGAACGTAACGACATTCGGGTACAGCGCATCGACCGCATGCACGTCGTCGGTGATGACGAGCGTATGCGCGTTCCCGTCTTCGCTGTGCCGCCAGAACCCGAACAGCCCTTCGTCCTCCATCAGCCGGTGCACGAAGTTCCAGTCGGTTTCGCTCTGGCGACAGTACGACCGGGACGGCAACGGTTTCGACAACGCGAACTGGTATTGGCCTCTGGCCTGCGGATGCGTATCGAACACGTCGGAGAGAATCGCGTCGACCGGCTGGTCCTGCCAGTACCGCATGTCGCTGCGGAACTTGAGGAAATGCATCCACGACGCGAAGCGCAGCTGGTAACTCGACAGGCTGCCGTCGGCGCCGAGCCGTCGCGCCGTGTGGACATAGCCGTTGATCGGCAGATACGACTTGTCCGGCTGCTGGATCCACAGCGTGATCGGCTGCGCGATCAGCGTCTTGAGCTCGACGTCGCTCGCGGTGGACACCAGATCGAGCGCCACGCTGAAATCGCGGCCGAGCGCCGAACGGGTCACGGCGCGGCGCGGCACGAGCGCATTGTTCGGCAGCGACGGGATATCCGTCTTCAGCAGCCGATCCTGCTGGATCAGGCCACCACGAATCGCCTGTGCCAGTTCGGTCACGTTCATGCGTCACCCTTCTTCTCGTTCATCGCGAGCCCGCCGGGCCCGCGCTCTCAGGTCAACAAGCGGCGGCTCACGACTGCTCGTCGGGCCTCACCCCCAGCAGCTCGCGGATGTGCGACAGCGACCCGTCGTCCTTCACGACGCTCTCGAGCCACTTGTGCAGCGGCATGTCGGCCCATTCGGCGGCCTTGTCCGCGAGATACGCGACCGGGCTGTGCGGCTCGGTCTGGCGGAAGTAGCGCGCGACCGCACGCAGCTGGTCGACGGCCTGCGCACGGTTCTGGATGCCGGCGATCATTTGCGTCACCGGCGGACGCGGAGCGGTCTGCGACTGCACATGGGTCTCCTCGGTGTGGAACGCGTCGCCGAAGCTCGGCTCGATGCGCTCGGGCTGCGCCTGCGGCGCCGACGGCGCATGCGGCACGCTGCCCGTATAGCCCTGCTCGCGCGCGAAGCGCTCGACGAGCCGGTACACGGTCTCGAACGCGTCGCGCGTCTGCCGGAAGCTCGGCGCCGAATCGCCGGCGCGTTCGACGAGCCGCTCCTCGAACGCGTCGAGCGAGATTTCGAACGCCTTCAGGTTCGCGAGCAGCGTCGTGTAGAACGCGATCGACGTCACGCGCCGCGACGCATCGACCTGCTCGACCGACGGCTTGCCGCGCGCGATGTCGTCCGCATGTTCCGGGTCGCGCTTCACGGCCTGCGCCACATGCTGCGCGACTTCCCAGTCGAGCGTGGTGAACGCGTTCGATGCGCCGTCGGTCACCGGAATGCCGCGCAGCAGCTCGGCCGTGCGGCCGGACAGCCACGCGACGTTGCCGAGCCGGTATTCGACGTCGTCGCCTTCCGGCAGCGGATGCACGGTGTCCCAGTAGTCGCGGCACAGGCCTTCCAGCAGCGCATAGCCTTCGGTGAGGCCGGTGATGCCGTCCTCCAGCGCGAGCGCCTCGGTCAGCCACACGGCGAGCCGCAGGTCCTTGGTGCGCGTGCGCAGCAGCGCGCCCGCATGATCGACGACGAAGCCCCAGTCGGCCTCCTTGATCTCGGTCACCCACTCGCCCTGGTCGAGCGTCGGATCGTCGTAGCGCCGCGCGTCCTGGATCGCGTCGAATTCGTTCGAGAACAGCAGGTCGTCGCCGCTGGGCGACGCATCGCTGATCGGCGTCAGCAGCTCGGGGAGATTGATCGGCATGGTTCAGTGAATCCGTTGATGCATGAGATGTCGCGTGCGGAGGCTCATTCGACCGTATAGGCGAATTCGCCGGCCTCGTCCGCGCGCACGGCGATGCGCGCGATGGCCGCGCCGTCGGCGATCCGGCCGAGCACGTGGCCCGCGATCTCCGGCAGCAGCGTGCCGTTCAAAATGTGGTCGACGTTGCGGGCACCCGAATCGACCTCGGTGCAGCGCGCGAGCACCGCGTCGACGAGCGATTCGTCCCACTCGAACGCGGCCTTGTGGTTCGCTTCGATGCGGCGACGGATCCGTTCAAGCTTCAGCTCGATGATCTCGGCCAGCACGTCGTCGGAAATCGGGTAGTACGGCACGACCTTCATCCGGCCGAGGAACGCGGGCTTGAACGTCTTGTACAGCTGCGGGCGCAGCGCCTCGGCGAGCGCGTCCGGATCGGGCAGTTCCTCGGCCGGCTTGTTCAGGCACGCCTGCATCACCGCAGCCGATCCGACGTTCGACGTCAGGATGATCAGCGTATTGCGGAAGTCGATCTCGCGCCCTTCGGCGTCGTCCATCGTGCCCTTGTCGAACACCTGGAAGAACATCTCGAGCACGTCCGGATGCGCCTTCTCGACCTCGTCGAGCAGCACGACGGAATACGGGTTGCGGCGCACGGCCTCGGTCAGCACGCCGCCCTCGCCGTAGCCGACGTAGCCCGGCGGCGAGCCCTTCAGGCCCGACACGCTGTGCGCTTCCTGGTACTCGCTCATGTTGATCGTGACCATCTTGCGCTCGCCGCCGTACAGGATGTCGGCCAGCGCGAGGGCCGTCTCGGTCTTGCCGACGCCCGACGGCCCGACGAACATGAACACGCCGCGCGGCTTGTTCGGATCCTCGAGGTTCGCGGTCGCCGTGCGCACGCGCTGCGCGATCGCGTCGAGCGCATGGTCCTGGCCGATCACGCGCGCGGTCAGCAGCGGCTGCAGGTTCAGCACGGTGTCGATTTCATCCTTCACCATCCGGCCGAGCGGAATGCCGGTCCACGCGGCGACGATCTCGGCGACGACGTGGCCGTCGACCTGCAGCGGCACCATCGGCTCGCCGCCCTGCAGCGCGTGCAGCGCCGCGACGCGTTCGGCCAGCTTCTCGCGCGTGGCCGACACGTCGACCGGCTCGCCGTCTTCCGACGGACCGCGCGCCCGGTCGAGCGTGTCACGCAGTTCGGTGATCTCGACGACGATCGCGCGCTCGGCTTCATAGCGCGCTTCGTCCTCGGTCAATTGTGCGAGCGCCGTGTCGCGCGCGCCGCGCAGCTCGCCCAGGCGCTCGTCGTGCGCGGCGCCGCCCGCCGCTTCGCGCTCCAGCGACGCGATTTCCGCGTCGATGCGCTCGATGCGCTTCTTCGTGTCGTCGATCGCCGCCGGCGTCGCGCTGTGCGCGAGCGCGACCTTCGCGCACGCGGTGTCGAGCACGCTGATCGCCTTGTCCGGCAGCTGGCGGCCGCTGATGTAGCGATGCGACAGGCGCACGGCCTCGGTGATCGCATCGTCGAGAATCCGTACGTTGAAGTGCTTCTCCATCAACCCGGACATCCCGCGCAGCATCGCGGCCGCGAGCGGCTCGCTCGGCTCCTCGACCTTCACGACCTGGAAGCGCCGCGCGAGCGCCGCATCCTTCTCGAAGTACTTCTTGTATTCGCTCCAGGTCGTCGCGGCGATCGTGCGCAGCTCGCCGCGCGCGAGCGCCGGTTTCAGCAGGTTCGCCGCGTCGTTCTGGCCGGCCTGGCCGCCCGCGCCGATGATCGTGTGCGCCTCGTCGATGAACAGGATGATCGGGTGCGCGCTCTTCTTCACCTCGTCGATCACGCTCTTCAGGCGGTTCTCGAACTCGCCCTTCACGCTCGCGCCGGCCTGCAGCAGGCCCATGTCCAGCACGTGCAGCGCGACGCCGCGCAGCGGCGGCGGCACGTCGTCGGCCGCGATCCGCAGCGCGAGACCCTCGACGACCGCCGTTTTGCCGACGCCGGCCTCGCCGGTCATGATCGGGTTGTTCTGGCGACGACGCATCAGGATGTCGATCGCCTGGCGAATCTCGGCTTCGCGGCCGATCACCGGGTCGATCTTGCCGTCACGCGCGCGCTGCGTGAGGTTGGTCGTGTACGTGTCGAGCGCGGGCGTCTTCGACGGGCCGGCCGCGGGCGCGGCGCCGTCGGCGGCCGGCGCGACGTCGCTGCCTTCCGCATCCGCCTGGCGCGGCTCGGCTTCGCTCGAACCGGCCATGATCTCGTCGAACTTGTGCTTCAGGTCCGTCACGTTCATTTCCGCGAACTGCGACGACATGCGCTGCGCGAACTGCGCGAGATCGGGCGCGGTCAGCAGCGCGAGCAGCAGGTGCCCCGAACGGATGCGGCCGAGCTGCGAATCGAGCGACGCGATCAACCAGGCCTGTTCGAACAGCGTGATCAGGTGCACGGAAAACACCGGCGTGCGCGTGTTGCCCGTCTTCAGGCGCGTGAGTTCGCGCTCGAGATCGGCGCGCAGCGCATGCGGATCGACGCGGCTCGCACGCAACGCGAGCGGCAGGTCGCCCGTCGCCTGGTCGAGCAGCGCGAGAAACAGATGCTCCAGATCGACCTCGTAATGGCCGCGCGCCAGGCACGCGCTCGCCGCGCGCTCGGTCGCGTGCCGGCACAGCGGGTTCAGTTTCGTGATCAGGGTCTTCAGGGGCGTGCTCATGGCGTCGATCTCAGGTTCGATTGTTTGTTGTCGTTCGGAATCAGTGAATCACGTGCAGTTCGTAGCGAGCGTCCGAGCGGTCTTCGGCCGCGTCGCGCGTGCAGAGGAACGCGTCCCAGCCGAGCCGCGAGCCCGCGCCGAGCACACTTGCACCGACCTCGGTGCGTTTCAACACGAGCTTCACCTCGTATTCGAGCGTGACGCCGGCGAGCAGCGTCAGCATCCGCTCGAGCGCGACGGCCTGCGCGCCGCCGGGCAGGAACGCCTCGTAGTCGCGCTTGGACAGCGGGCCGACGACGATCCGCGCGCGCATGTCGCGCTGCCATACGCGTTCGCCGACGAGCGCCGTCGCGCCGAGCACCGCGTTGACCTCGCCGAGCACGCTCAGCTGGTCGGGCGGCACGTCGTACCACTTGCCGACGAACTGGTCGATCTTCACCGGCACGCGGAAGTAATCGGACAGCGTGCGCTGCAGGTAGGCGGCCGACATCGGCCGGTGCCGCGCGGCGAGCGCGTAGCCGGCGACGGCCTCGTCGAGCACGCCGCCCGCGCCGGCCGCGAGGCTGTCGCGCACCTCGTCGCTCGGCACGCCGGCGATCGCGAGCAGGAGCGGCAGGTAGCGCTCGTCGCGGTCGAGTTCGTAATGGAACGGCAGCCGGTATTTCTTCCACGCCGCGTAGAACAGCGCGGTCGCGCGGTTCGAGAACACGTCGAAGAAGGCGCGCGCCGCGTGGTCGCGCTTCAGGTGCTCGCGCGCGACGATCTGCTCGGTGTAGTGCAGCGGCAGCGCGCCCTGCCCGCCGAGCAGCCCGAAGAATGCGGGTGTCAGTTCGACGTGACCGAGCTCGCCGGCCGCGAGCGCGGCGCCGCGATCCTCGCCCGAGTCGAGCAGCGTGCCGTCGTCGTCGAACGAGCGGGCGCCTTCGATCTCGCTCGGCGGAAAGCCGAGCGACAGCGTGTTGCGGAATTCGATGCGCTGCGCGACGACGTCGCCCTGCCGCCACGCGCCGGGGGCATCGGACGCCTGCCGCGCGAACAGCCCTTCGAGCACGCGCACCGCCTGGAAGAACTCGAAGCGGTGCGGCTCGTCGAGCAGCGCGTCGACTACGCCAGGATCGATTCGCCGGTGCGGGGCTTGCATCGAATGATCTCCTCGCCGGTGCGCTTCGACACCACGACTAGTTGAACGAAACTGTTGAGATGGACGTACAGCCCGAAGAAGCTGTCGAGCACGCGTACGAACGACGCGAGGCTCGCGCCGACGAAGTGCTCCTCGTCGATCGTCAGGCGGATCTCGATGCCGCGCACGAAGGTCGCGAACGGCTTGCCGGGCAGCCACTGCACGGCGCCGCGCTGCTCGACGCCGGCGAGGCCGTCGATCTGGCGCATCGACACGGCGGTGCGCCGCAGGTCGTACAGCGTCAGCATTTCCTTGAGCGGCGCGAGCCCGTGCGCGACCAGCGACACGTGGTTCAGCGCGAGATGCGACACGAGCCGCCAGTGCGCGGCGCGGCCGCGCTCGAAGCGCACGCTCTGCGTCGGGCGCCGCAGCATCGAGATGCCGCTCGTCTGCGCGCCGCCTTCCTGGAACAGGTCGCCGCCTTCGAGGCCGAAGGCGAGCATCGCCGGCAGGTCGCGGTTCGTGCAGGTGAGGTCGAGGCTCAGCGTGTCGGTCTGCGGCGAGGTCGGCTCGAAGTCGATGTCGACGATCGAGATCTCGGTCTCGTAGCCGGGGCTTTTCTGCGCGACCCAGTCGTTGCGGCGCGCGAACCAGTAGTGGCCGATCCGTGCCGATTCGCCGTGATGCAGCGAATAGAACGGCCGGAACTCGATCACCGATTCTTCATGCGCCTGCTGCCGGACGAGCTTCACCGAATCGATCGAGTACACCTCGTACGCGAACGCGCGGCGCGCTTCGGCGATCACCGGGTACGACACCGCGCGGTGCGTGATGCGGATCGGCTCGCCATGCTGGCGGAACAGGTTGACGATCGGCGTGCAGAACAGCCGGAAATGGCTGGCCGTCAGCAACTCGAGCAGCCGCGCGACGTGCGAATCGCTGCGCACGTCCTGCAGCACCAGATGCAGCGTCGCGCGCTGGCAGCGGCCCGACGCGCGCGCGATCGCCGCAAGATCGAAATCGACGAAATCGAACTTGTCGGGGAACGCGAAGTATTCGGTGAGCAGGCGATACGCGGGGTGCGACTTCGCCGGGTAGTCGATCAGCGCGTCGTCCTCGTCGAAGCCGGCGTGCGCGATCGGCAGCTTGCGCAGCGCGGTCCAGCGGCCGTTGCGCTCGGGCTCGACGTACGCGCCGAGCACGTTGACGAACAGGCAGTCGGTCAGCGCGGCGACGAACGACTGCTCGCCGTGCAGGTGCGCGCGCAGCGTCGGCAGCTTCAGCGCGCCGAGATCGAGCTGCGCGGCGAGCGATTCGAACGTGATCGAGATCACGCCCGTCGCGTTGGACGGCAGCACCGTCGCGCTCGGTGCGAGCGCGACCGGCGTGTAGCGCGCCTCCGAGATGCGGATCGGCGCGAGCGTCACGTCGTACGCGGTGCGGAACCGGCACTGCACGCCGCGGATCGGGCGGCTCTTCAGCTCGGTGCCGCGGTCGATCACGACCGGTTCGGTCTGCTGGCCGGGCGACGCCGGCGTGAACTGCGCGATCGAGCACGACGGGAACGGCCGCAGGTAGTGCGGATACAGCACTTCCAGCAGCGCTTCGGTGAATTCCGGGTAGTCGTCGTCGAGCTTCTTGTTGATGCGCGCGCCGAGCAGCGCGAACGACTCGATCATCCGCTCGACGTGCGGATCCTCGCAGTGCTCGCCGGACAACGCGAGCCGCGCGGCGATCTTCGGATAGCGCTCGGCGAAATCTCGCGAATAGCGCCGCAAAAACGATAATTCGCGCTCGTAATACGGCAGCAATTCTTCCATCGACGACCCCGAACCTCAATATTTCCTGCCGGACCCTGATCCACCACCGGGCGGTCCGGCCCGCTCGGCAGCTCGATTCACAGCATTCTGGCCGCGCGTGCGCGCGTGACCGAATACTGCAGCGTCGACGGCTGCAGCATCGCATCGAAACTCACCGGCTCCTCGGCCGGATGCACGACGAGCAGCGCCTGGATCGCGAAGTAAAGCGCGTTGGTCGACTGCTCGTTCAGCTCGAACGTCACCTGCACCTGCTGCAGCCGCGGCTCGTGGCGCGCGATTGCCTGCTGGATCGACTTGCAGATGAACGCGCGGTCGTAGTGACTCGCGAGGCTCAGCCCCGCGAAATCGTTCAGCCCGTAGGTCAGCACCGACTTCTGGCATTCCGGCAGCGCGGCCAGCTCGATTTCGGTGTGCGCGATACGAGTGTTGAGGATCGCCTCGACGTCGCGGGCGACCGTGTTCTTGAGCTCGTCCAGCGACAATTGCCGCATCGCGGCCGAGGCCGGCAGATGCGGTTCGTCGTCGAACAGCTTGTCGAGAAAACTGGGTTCGAATCTTTTCATCGGCCGGCGTGCACAGCGAAAACGGCAACGGGACGCCGAGCGCCCCGTTGCCGCAACCGACCTTAGACCGCGTAGGTCTTGTCGTTCTTCGTCAGGCTCCAGGCGCCTTGCGTGTTGCCGCCCTGGTTGCCGCCGATCTTCTGCTGGGTCTGCTTCCACTGCACGGCCGCGTACTTCAGCGAGAACGTCTCGAGCGGCAGACCTTCTTCGCGAACGCTCGGTGCGATGCTCGAGATGATCACGTACTTGAGCTTCACTTCCAGATACTGCACGCGCTTGCCTTCACCGTCCGCGCGCGAGAAATGGACCGTCACTTCATCGAACGTGGTGCCGCCCGACGCGTGCTGATACAGCAGCGGGCTCGACGAATCGATTTCCTTCGTGAAAATCATGTCGCCGTGCTCGCAGCGCGTCATCGTGTGACCGCCTGCGGTCGATGCCGTTGCCGAACGCGGCTGAACGATCGAGTGATCCCACGATTTCAGCTCGATCCAGCCTTGATGGTCCTTGTCCGCGGATTCACCCTTCACCGCCGGACTACCAAACTGCAAGTGCATATGTAACATGGCCCTTCGACTCCCCAAAGAGGTGGTTTTAACGTCCTACCCAGGCGGCCCGCCCGGGCGATTTACTCGCTTATGAATTTGCCGGTTTGGGCAGATCAGCGACAAGTCGCAGAGAAATCGAGAGTTCGTCGAGCTGAAAGTGCGGACGCAGGAACGCGACCGAACGATACGAGCCCGGCTTGCCCGGAATCTCCGACACTTGTATGGATGCCTCGCGCAGCGGAAATTGCGCCTTCTGTTCCTGCGATGCGTTGTCGTCGAGCAGGACGTACTGCGAAATCCACCGGTTGAGGAAAGTCTCTACGTTCTGCGCCGATGCGAAGCTGCCGATCTTGTCCCGCATCATCGCCTTCAGGTAGTGCGCGACGCGCGATACCGAGAAGATGTACTGAAGCTGGGCGGACAGGACGGCGTTCGCATTCGCGCTGTCGGTGCTGTATTTTTTCGGTTTCTGCACCGATTGCGCGGCGAAGAACGCAGCGTAATCCGAGTTCTTGCAATGCACGAGCGGGATGAAGCCGAGGTCGCTCAGCTCCTTCTCGCGGCGATCGGTGATCGCGATTTCGGTCGGGCACTTCAGCGCGACTTCACCGTCGTCGGTCTTGAACGTGTGCGTCGGCAGGTCCTCGACGAGACCGCCGCCCTCGACGCCGCGGATCGCCGCGCACCAGCCGAAGTCGTCGAACGCGGCCGTCAGGCGTGCCGCGAACGCCCACGCCGCGTTGCACCACAGGTACTTGTCGTGCTCGGTGCCGTCGACGTCCTCGACGAAGTTGAAGTTCTCCGCCGTCTGGCCGTCCTTCGGATTGAACGGCAGGCGGCCGAGGAAGCGCGGCAGCGTGAGGCCGACGTAGCGCGAGTCTTCCGAATCGCGGAACGACTTCCACTTCGCGTATTCGACCGTGTCGAACACCTTGCCGAGATCGCGCGGCTTGCCGAGGTCGGAAAACGACTCGAGGCCGAGCAGCTCGGGCGACGCCGACGCGATGAACGGCGCGTGCGCGGCCGCCGCGACGTGCGACATCTGCTCGATGAAGTACATGTCTTCCGGCTGGCGCGAGATCTCGTAATCGCCGATCAGCGCACCGAACGGCGAGCCGCCGAACGTGCCGAACTCTTCTTCGTAGACCTTCTTGAACAGCGCGCTCTGGTCGAACTCGCTCGCGCCCTTGAAGTCGCGCACGAGGTCGCGCTTCGGTGCGTGCAGCGCCTTGATCTTGATCGTCTGGCCGGTGTTGCTTTCCTTGACCAGGTAATCCATCCCGCGCCACGTGCTTTCGAGGCGCTGGAATTCCGGCGCGTGCATCACCGCGGACAGCTGCGTGGAGATCAGGCGATCGAGTTCCGCGACGCGCGCGTCGATCGTCGCCGACAGGTTGTCCGACACGATCACCGTGCCGTCGAGCACCTGGTGCACGAGTTCGCCGATCAGGTCCTTCGCACGTGCATGCTCGGAATCGGATTTCGCGACCTTGCTCTTCTCGACGATGTCGTCGAGCAGCGAAGTCCCGGCGGCGTATTCCGCGCCGCTCGCTTGGGCCGCAGCCGTTTGCTGGTTCATCTCAACACTCCGTCGTCATTCGCCGTCTTTGTCGCCGCCGGTGCCCTTCGCGAGCTCCTGCAGCTGCTGCGTGTTCTTCAGCACTTCGGACAGCAGGTCCTCGAGCTTGTCGTTGCCGGCGAGCTTGTTGCGCAGGTCGGCGAGCTTCGAGCGCGCCTCGAGCAGGCGGCGCAGCGGCTCGACCTGTTCGACGACTTCGTCCGGGTTGAAATCCGACAGCGAACGGAACTTCAGGTCGACCGCGAACTTGCCGCCTTCCGGGCTCAGGCGGTTTTCCACCTGGAACGCGGCACGCGGCTCGATCGCCTTCATCACGTCGTCGAAGTTGTCACGGTCGATGTTGACGAACTTGCGGTCGCGCAGCTTCGGCTGCTCGACTTCCGACTGGCCCGCCAGATCGCCGACGACCCCGACGACGAACGGCAGTTCCTTTACCTCGATCGCGTCGCCCTTCTCGACCTCGTAGGTCAGCTGGACGCGCGGCGGCCGTATTTTCTGCAAGCTTTTCTGAATGCTTTCTTTCTTGGCCATCTCGACGGCTCCCAGGTTAGTTGTGGTTATCGCGTCAGTTGCGGTCAGTTGCGCAGTGCGCTGAACGGATCGGCGCCGCCCTTCTGCGGCGCGGTGTTGCCCGACGCCGTCGGCGTGGTGGCAGCACCGGCGGCGACCTCGGTTGCAGCGCCGGCGCCGGCCTTCGGACGGTGAATCTGGCGACGCACGACCTTGCGCGTTTGCGTCTTCTGCTCCGGCGGGAACAGCGCCGATTCGCCGAGCGTGTCGCGCAGCTGCTTCGCGAGCGCCTGCGCGTCCGACTTCGCATCGCCTGCGAGCGACGAATCCTGGCGCAGTTCGCCGAGCGACTGCGTCGCGATCCGCAGCCCCGCGACCGCGAGCACGCTCTTCGCCTGACGGTCGGTCGCGTCGCGCTGCAGTGCTTCCTGCGCGGCGACGATCGCCTGGCCGTAGTGGTTCTGGGCAAACTGGATCTGCGCGATGCGCGACCACGGCTCCTCGCGCGTCGGATCCGACTTCGCGAGCTGCTGGTACAGGCCGAGCGCCTTGTCCTGGTCACCCGATTTCGCGACGGCGTCCGCATCGGCCAGCGACTTGTTGAACACCTCGGCAGACGGCGGCGCCGGCGGCTGGCTCGCACAACCGGCGATCACGCCGCAAGCCAGCACTACCCCAGAAAGTTTTGCGAAGAGACGGTCTTTCATCGTTATATCCACCGGCGCGTGAGTATTAAAATCGTTGAGAATCTGGTTCTTTTGCTTTGCAAGAAGCGCGCGGGTATAGTACCGATCAATTTTTCATAATTCAATCGCTGCGTGCAGAGTAATTCCTTTTAAAATCGTGCGCTACCCCCTCGAAACGCCTCTGGCAGCGGCTGGCCGACGGCTTTCGCATCGACCGGAATGCGCAAGTTTTACTTGGCCTGCAACGCTTTGCGCGAACGACGGAAAAAATTTCCGAAGGCACGCTGCCGGGCGCGTGTGCTTAATAGTTGAACGGCCGATACGCCGGGGATTCGCGGCGAACGCGGAAATACCCGGCAGTTTTGACAGGGGAGTTAAAGGCGGCACGCCGGAAACACGATGAGATCGTCCATGATTCGCTATGCGCTGCCGCTGATTGCCTGCGCGCTCCTGGCCGGATGCGCGGCCGCCCCGCTGCTCGGCTCCGCCGCGAGCGCCGTCATGCAGGCCGCCGGCGTCGGCAAGCCCGACGTGCCGGATGCCCAGAAACCGCCGCGCAACATCGGGCTCACGCTCGCCGCCGCGCCGAACCTCAATGCCGCGAACGATCACAAGCCGCTCGCGTTAGTGGTCAGGCTCTACGCGCTGAAGGATCCGACTTCGTTCCAGCAAGCGCCGTTCGATGCATTCACCGATCCGACCAAGGAAAAGGCCGCGCTGGGCGCCGATCTGCTGAACGTGCGTGAAATCACGCTGATTCCGGGCCAGCGCTATACGGCAACCGAAAAGCTATCGCGCGAAGCGCAGGCATTCGGCATCGTCGCGCTGTTCCGCGATCCCGCAATCCAGCGATGGAAACTGACGTTCGACCCGGCAAAGTCGGAGAAATCCGGCATAATCATCGGCCTGCATAATTGCGCGATGACGGTCACCGACGGCTCTGTCATCGCACCGCAACAGGGTGCGCCTTCGCAACCGCTGAATTTGCTTTCGTCGGTGACCTGCGGTTAAACATGACGCACGAATGTCATTTAACAAGAGTTAACAAAATGGCGATTAATTCGGGCACGAACAAATCGATTACATCGCAACGCGACATTAACCGGATTTGACATGAGTTATACGGCCAAGGTGCTGTGGGGGGAAGGGCTGTTCCTCCGGCCTCAACACTTTCAGCGGCAGGACGCGTACCACGAGGCGCGCCTGTTCGAATCCATCCAGGCGATCCAGCCGTACAACTGGGGCGTGCGCTCGGTGCGCATCGACCGCGATGCGCTCGGCAGCAACGTGCTGCGCGTGGCCGAGCTCGCGCTCGTGTTCCCGGACGGCGCGCTTTACGCCGCGCCGCAGGCCGATGACCTGCCGCCGCCGATCGCGCTCGACACGCTGCCCGACGGCATCAACGAATTCGTGTTCTACCTCGCGCTGCACCCGCTGCGCGAGAACGGCACCAACTACAGCGACGATCCGGCCGCCGGCTTCATCACGCGCTTCGTCAGCGAGCAGACGAGCGTCGCCGACAACTTCACCGACGCCGCCGAAGCCGACATCACGTTCCTGAAGACGCAGGTCAAGCTGATCGCGCACAGCGAGCCGCGCGACCAGCTGCTGTCGGTGCCGCTCGTGCGCGTGCGCCGCACCGCGACGTCCGGCTTCGAGATGGACGACAGCTTCGTGCCGCCGTGCCTCGCGATCGACGCGTCGCCGATCCTGCACCAGCGGCTGCGCCAGCTCGTCGACGCGCTGCAGGCGAAGGTGAACGCACTGTACGGTTTTCACCGCGAACCGTCGAAGAACATCATCGAATTCCGCTCGGGCGACATCGCGTCGTTCTGGCTGCTGCACACGGCGAACGCCGCGTTCGCGACGCTCGCGCACCTGCACCAGCACGCGGCGCTGCATCCGGAGCGGCTATTCCAGGAACTGCTGCGCCTCGCGGGGCAGCTGATGACGTTTTCGAAGGGCTACACGCTCGCCGACCTGCCCGTGTATCGCCATGACGATCCGGGCCCGAGCTTTGCGCGTCTCGACCTGATGCTGCGCGAGCTGCTCGACACCGTGATCTCGACGCGCTACTTCGCGATCACGCTCGACGAGGTGCGTCCGTCGTTCCACCTCGGCCGCCTCGATTCGGGCAAGATCGACGACAAGACCGAGTTCTATCTCGCGGTGTCAGCGGACATGCCGAACGTCGAGCTCATCGATGCGGTGCCGGCGCGCTTCAAGGTCGGCGCGCCCGACGACGTCGACAAGCTCGTGCTGTCGGCAATGCCCGGCGTGCGGCTGTCGTACATGCCGCAGGTGCCGCCCGCGATTCCGGTGCGGCCCGGTGCATGCTATTTCCAGCTCGACTCGCGCGGCGCGTTGTACGAGCGCATGCTGCAGGCCCAGTCCGCGATGATCTACGCGCCGACTGGCATCAATGACCTGAAATTCGAACTGATCGCGGTCACATCATGAGCTACGCGCCTTCCCTGTTCGGCGACAACGCGCCGGCCCCGCTGCATACCCCGGCGTCGACCGACGCCGCGTTCCAGGCCCGTTCGCTGCTCGACCTGCTGTACGACGGGTTCTTCATGCTGTTCCTGCTCAAGAACGGCCGCGAGCCGGACAGCGCGAGCGAGTTCAGCACGAAGATCCAGGAGTTTCTGGCGGATTTCGAGCGTGGCGCGAAGAAGCTGAACATCCCGGCCGAGGACGTGTATGGCGCGAAGTTCGCGTATTGCGCGGCGGTCGATGAAATGGTGCTGTCGTCGCAGTTCAAGATCCGCACCGACTGGGAACGCCGGCCGCTGCAGCTCGTGCTGTTCGGCGAGCAGCTCGCGGGGGAGAAGTTCTTTCAGTATCTCGAGGAATGTCGCGCGCAAGGCGCGGCGCGGTTGCAGTCGCTCGAGGTGTTTCATATGTGCCTGCTGCTCGGGTTCCAGGGCAAGTATCTGCTCGAGGGGCCGGAGAAGCTCGCTTACCTCACCGCGCGGCTGGGGGATGAGATCGCGCATATGAAGGGCAAGCGGGCGGCGTTTGCGCCGCATTGGCCGCTGCCGGATCAGATCGCGCATCGGCTGAAGCGGGAGGTGCCGGTTTGGGCGATCGGGGCCGTGTTTGCGCTGGTGGCCCTGCTCGGGTATCTCGGGCTCAATACCTATCTCAAGGACAAGACGCTGCAGGCGTTGGCGCCTTATTCGCAGGTGATCAAGGTCGGGCCGGAGTCGGCGAATTTGACGATTTCGTTGCCTTGAGGGGCAGGCTTCGTTCGGATGTTGACGCTTCGTGAAGAAAGGACCGCTCGGCGGTCCTTTTTTACTGTGGCGCGTGGGGCGCGTCGTCGTGCGTCGTGCGTCGTCAGAGCAGAATGAATTCCTCGTTGTCGACGTAGAACACGAACGCGTCGAACAATTGCGCGACGCTCGGTTCGTCGACCTGGTCATGCGCGTTGATCACGATGTCCTCGATCGTCGCGCTATTCAGCGTGACGCGCCAGCCGGGTTGCGGTGCGGTAGCGGGCGGCGTGGCGGCTTCGGTGAATGCGCCCTCTGTATCGAGCGTCCACGGCATCGGCGGCAAACAGAGCCAACCGGAGAAATCGCCGGGATGTTCGAGAATGTGTTTCAGCGACGCGGTGGTCGCGGTGATGGTCGACATGGGTATTGCGGTGGTAACGGGACTGGAGTCAATACGCCCGAGCCAAGATGCGGCGGTTGCACAAGCGTGTCTGCGCAGCGGCGCTCGTGTCGAGCAAGGCGTGATTATGCCAAGTTCGTATGCGCGGGGTTGGCGCTGTGGCGGCTGTCGGTCAGTTGGCTCATGTAATACCGTCATTCGGGACCACGTCTAGTTTCCCGCGTCGGACTGCCCTTCAGGGTTGGTAGCGGACCGTTTCGTAGATCTTGGCCATGCCCTGCTTCGGCGGCGCGCTCGTTCGCGGCCAATCCGGACGAGAAGATCACGCAGGTCCAGCCCTTGCCACAGACCTTGCTGGTGACGAGATCGAGACGATGCGCGTAGAGTTCGTCTTGATTGAAGATCGTGTGCATATAGCGCGAAGCAAGCGCCGGATACTTGCCGTTCAGCATGAACGGTGCAAATTCCGGCTTCGCGTACTGGGCGGGCTTGTCGTCGACCTGGCTCTCGTACAGGTACTGCGCCGTACCTTCGGAAGAAGGTGCGACCTTGGTTCGCAGCACCTGAACGACGACGTCCAGATTCAGTACCTCGAATGCGGATTTGTCGGCTTCGATACTAACTCCTCGGCCATCGGTGCCCTGGAGCGGATCGTTTGCCGTGATCCGCCAATCTGCCGGAAGCTGGAAACTCAAACCATTGGCTTTGAAGAGCTTCGGATGCATCAGATCAGGGGCCGCTGCAGCTCTCGGCCAGAAATCGTCGGCATATGACGCTGTTACGAACGACAAGAGGATAAAAATTACGGAACGGATCGCATAATAACCATATCAAGTCACATCCTGGCCAATCCCAGTCTGACTCCGCCAAGACTACTTGCGAGTTGCTTCGCCTCGCCCCAACTATCGAACCCAATGGCCGAATGTGCGCTCTGCTCCGGGGGAGCAGTCGGTCAGTTTGGCATCAACCGGCCGGCGGGATACCCGTTGTGAACCTGACTCCCTTCTTCGTGGCACGCAATACAGCGTCAGCCAGTTGATCCCCCACGACAATGTATGTCGGAGAGTCGTATTGCCGGCCAATACCATTGGCAGAGAAATCGGAGCGCAAGACCATCTTTTTGAAGCCGACTTTGGCATCAGGGAATCCCGATATTTTCACCACTATCGGCTCAGAAGCGTCGTGATCGACCACGTCAACTTTCCTCATCGGATTGAGACGAAAGTATGAGCCACCGATAGCCTCTCCATTCGATTTAATAACTGCCGGAATGAACTGTACGTCGCCGTCAATCGCCAGCTCCTCAATCGCAATACGCACCGCTTCGCTTACGAGCGGAATCAAGATGTCCGACCAGATGACGCCGTAATCTTGAATCTTTGAAAGACCCTTTTTGGGAAGCTCGAATACCAATGGATCAGATCTTACGAGGCGAGTTGCCGCCTGCAACTCGAAGCGATCCACGCCATTTTTTACCTCATCGTAGAGCGCCATCCGACTTTCCGGATAGTCCGCCTCTGTGGTCCAGATTTTCGTCATATTTCCTCACTCAGTTTGGACACGCCCATGATCGATGGTTCTTGTTGAGCATACGGTTCCCTGCTTTCAGCTCGGCCCGCTCTCGTGCAATGATTCCGCGCAGAGCCTGGTCATACTGTTTCTGGCCCCAACCCTGCTGCTTTCCTATCGTCACGTCATTGTTGATTTCTCATTCATCTGCGAGATCTTCTCGCAGTCATCGGCGTATGGGCGTTTCGTGATGCGTATCGATCCACCGCATCGGGGTCGGCGCATATTGATAGAGGTTATCGCCACCCGCAAGATCGATCGAATCCTTTGATACGATTCGCGCTTGCAAGGCTAATTTCTGAGAACAAAAAAAGTATCCACGACCTTGCCATTCGATTTCAAATTTCTCAACCGTACGAATTCAGGCGTCGAAAATCATCCACCCATCTTCAACTCCTCCAGTTTGTGACCGGCATATTCACACGCCTCGGCCGACAAAATAACCTCCGCACCATCTTTTGTATTTCTAAAGCCATCGTCACTTCCCCGCCCGATCTATCACTCACGAGCGTTTCGAATTTTTGACGTTCCTTGAGACCATTGAGCGTCCCGAGGAATACCTCACACTCTTTCAAATCAAAGATGAATGAAATTCCACCAAATTCCCGCAACACTGCCAACATCGCTGCCCTTTATTTTCAACACCTGCCCCCCGAAACTACAGCGGGTTCTTCGTACGATGCCCGCGGCCTTCGAAATTCGCGCAATCATCTCCCCGCTTCGCCCCACGCCTTATACGACGCCGTTCGATCGTGTGTGTCAAAATTCGATGAAAATTGCTGCCTCAGGTGGGTCAATTTTGCGTGGACATCAACAGCTGGTCCACAATGCAGGTTTCCACGCTAGTCAGAAGGTTCGCGTTCATTTCGAACACGGCAAGCTCACCATCACCGCCACCTGAACGCCGAGTTTCAACTCATCACACAAACAACAAGGGCCGCTCTCGCGGCCCTTTTTATCTATACCCGTGACTCAAAATACCATATCAAGAAATCATTAAACGTAGCCCAGCGAGCCGGGATCTTCCCATTTATGAAATCGTTTAAAACCGAAATATCGAGATCGTAGACAGCACCATCATCCTTACTGTACAGGTACATACCTTCGCTTTCATCCGACGTTAAAGCCAGATACTGCTCCGGAATACCGTAGCGATCCCTAACATAATCCGTTTGGTCCGGAATTGCGGGAATAGATGGCCCCTCGATATCAAGCAACTCAGCAACAGGTCGCGAACTTATAAAGCCGCCCTGATACTTGAGGTAGAACTGCCCAAAATCAGTATCCGAAGCAACGCCCAGATCTTGAAGTGCCCTCATGGCTGCTTTCGGATCACCTCTGGCGACGTCACCGGTAGATCCAGCCAGATACTGATCGACTGTTGATGGAATCACAGATTACACCCTCCATTTTTTGATGCATTTGCCTCTGCCGCGCGATCCTGCCAGTATTGCTTTCGATCAATGTCAAAGGCATCGCGATCAACGGGGAAATCAGGATTCTTTTGATTTCCATACGGATGCAATGCCTCGCGACCTGCGCCCCTGGCAGCCCTATGTGTGCTGGTTGTTACTTCGAACAAGGGACCGGTTGATTGCTGACGAGAATGGTGCAATTGAATCTGCTGAGGCACGCCGCCTTTCATCATAAATGGCGCACCACCTTCCATTGCTCGTTGCAAATTGGTTTTCCCTCGATGCTCCATATCCCAATCAATATCCTGCTGAAAAACAGTGTACGTGAGACCTGTACCTTTCTTACACGGCCCCCAGCTCCCTTTCTTGAAGCGACTCAAACCCAGCGGATCGATCCACTCTACAGGGTTGAGCGCGTATTGATAGACATTGATACCTCCCGCGAGACCGATCGGGTCCTTGCTAATAAACCGGCCACTACTCGGATCATAGTACCGATACCGGTTGTAATGCAGCCCCGTCTCGTCATCTCCCTGCTGCCCCTGAAACCGCAGCGGATTCCTCGCCGTGATCCCAGCTGCCTTCGACGCTCGCGCAATGACCTCCCGCGCTTCGCCCCACGCCTTATATGACGCTTCCCACACGACGTCGCCGTCGTCATCCGTCAGCAACTGCGGCGTCCCGATCTGATCGCAGTGGTAATAGAACAGCGCCGCGTCACCCCGCCGCTCCGGCATCTTCTGCAGCGGATCCTCCTCCGGCACATAGCGGTCGGTACTCTTCCACTCCGGCGTCGAGATTCCTTCAACCGGTTCCGCCACATACTGCGCCAGCGGCACAAACGTTCCCGGCTCGTAAAGATAGTGCGTGCCACGCTCGCCATCGCTCTCGTACGCCAGCGTGTCGCCATCCCATCCGAACACCGTCCGCTCGCCATTCACCTCCTTCGCAATACGACGACCGAACGCGTCATAGAAATACCGTGACTGACTCTGCCGCGACGCCTCCGCAACCCGCGCCGACAGCAAGCGATTGAACTCATCCCACTCGTATTCCTGCTCCCCCGCCGGCGTGCGCTTGCGCACCAGATTCCCGCGCGCGTCGTACTCGAAGTGCATCCCCGCATACGCCTTCAGCAGGTTGCCCAACACCTTCGGCACCTCGACCGGCAACGTGCTTTCCGGCCGCACCGGGCTCGAACGGGAGGCCGGCGTTTCGGGGGACCGCACCGGATCGATGATGTTGCTCGCCGGATCGAACGCAAACCGCTCCTTCGCGACCGGACTGATCGCCTCGATCAGCCGCCCGACCGGATCGTATCGATAGTCCGTCCCGCCCTTGCGACTATCCTCGATCCGCGACAATTGCCCGACCGCGTCATAGCGATACCGCCGCTCGGCGAGCGGCGCGGGCGAGGTCGATCGCTGGATCGTCTGCTGCAGTACGCGTCCTGCCGGATCGTAATGCGTGCGCTGTCCGACCTTGCTGGACAACACGCGTACCGTCTCGCGATGCAGGTCATCGCGCTCGAATTGCACACGCTCGTCGCCATCGAGCAGCATCCCGTGCACATGCCCCGAGCCATACATCAGCCAGTCAACCGCATGCCCATCCGGCCGCACGGTACGTCGTCGGTTGCCGAGCTCGTCGTATTCGTGGTGCCAGACGTAGCTACGCCGCTCGCCGAACAAATCGTACGCGTGATGTTCGCGCACCAGATTGCCGACCGGATCGAAGAAGAACTGCACGCGGCTGTACCGGTTCACCGCGTCGATCAGCCTGCCGCTCCGGTCGTAGGCAAACCGTTCCTCGCTTTCCCCCGCCACACGCTTCATCAGGCGACCGTTTGCGTCGACGTCGATCGACGTCACGCAACCCGCTTCATCAACCGAAACAAGGCTACCGCTGTCCGGGTCGTATTGATAACGCGTCGACTTGCCGTCAAAACCGATTTCCTCGATCAACCGCCCCGCCGGATCGTAGCGGAACTGGTACGTCGCAAGGTTCGCATCGGTCAGCGCGGTCAAGCGGCCGATACGGTCGTAGCGATACGCAATCGTCTGCCCGAGCGCGTCCGCGCGGCTCGCAATACGACCCACTGCATCGTAGCCGTATCGGGTCGATCGATTGAGTTGATCCGTATGCCGCAACAACCGGCCTTCAGCGTCGTATTGCACGTGCTCGACACCGGCCGGCGAACGCGTCTCCGTCAATTGGCCGTTCGGGCCATAACCATAGGCAACCACGCCACCGGACGCGTCCTTTGTCTCGATCACGCGGCCGATATCGTCGTACCGCCACTCCGTCTTCTTTCCGGAGCAGTCCGTGTAGCTCGTCAATTGCCCGGCGTCGTTGTATCCAAGCGCCTTCGAGCCGCCCTTCGCATCGGTGATCTGCGTAGGCAACCCCTTGTCGTTGTAGGCGTACTTCGTCGCATGCTCGAGCGGATCGATTTCCTCGACGAGATTGCCCGCATCGTCGTACTTGCGCTGCCACACATGCCCGTTCGGATCGACGAGCCGGATCATCTGATCCTTGTCGTCGTACGCCATCTCGACGATGCTGCCGTCCGCGCGCTCGTGCCAGGTCCGGTTGCCACGTGCGTCATAACGCATCTGCTCGATGCTGCCGTCCTGCAGAATGTGCAGCGTCAGATTGTTATGCTCGTCGCGCCGGAACCATTCCTCGCTGCCGTCCGGATAGGCGATTCGATAAACGTATCCCTTGATGTTGAAGTAGTAGCGTGACATCTGACCGAGCGCATCGGTCACGTAGGTCAGCCGAATGTTCGGATGCCATGCAAGGCGGATATCGAGGCTACCGTCGTCCGCGTACTCGCGCACGCATTTCGCGTTCGCGTTGTCTTCAGCGTCCGCGCCGTCCCATTCGAGCGTCATCCCGCGGCCGGTGCGATCGGTATAGCGCGTCACGAGATGACGGTGGTACTGATAGCTCCATGCGTTGCCATACCGGTCGGTTGCGCGCACGAGATCGCCCGCTTCGTCATAGGCGTAACTCGCAAGCGTACGGCGCTTTCCATCGTCCAGCACCTGCTCGATCAGCACGATCCGGCCTTGCTTGTCGTGCTCGAACGACAGCACGTTGCCGCTCGCATCGATCAGGCGTGCCACGCGGTCGAGCGCGTCGTAATCGAGCGTGATCGTATTGCCCGCACGGTCCTTCTGCATCGCCAGCCGGAACGCATTGCCGCGCCGTTCATACACGTGAAGCTCGTCGTGGCCGTATGCGATCGTGACCCACGTCTCGTCCAGACGCGTCAGCGTCAGGTTTTCCGCGAGATCGTCATGCACACTTCCGGCTGCAAGCGCTCGATATTCGATGCTGCGCCCGCTGGCATCGCGAAAGAACCATGTATCGCCTTCGACATCGATGCGCGTCGTATACGGCGTGAGCCACCGCGCGCCAAGTTCCCCGTTGTCGTATGCGGAAAGGCGCGACCGGTACGTGCGCGCCCAGACGAGCGGCAGTGCGCCGGGCAGTTCAAAGTCCGTGTGAGTGAAAGTCTCATCGCCGAAAGCAAAATCGATCGACCCGGTCGATGCGCCAATTCCGCAACTTTTACAAGGACTCTGGCCGGCACCTTCCGCATGCGCCTGCTGTCCGATCGCACCCGCCGGCTCCTGAGGACGCTCATGCTGCGCGCGCCCCTTGCCGCCGGGCGGCACGTCGGCGGTCTTTTCGTGAAGCTTCCCGCGTGCGCGCACCCTTGCCACGGCCTCGATCACTTGCGCGATCAGCCACAGCATCTTGCCTTCTTCGCTGCCGTTCAGATCGCGGATCGCCTTCGCGACTTTCGGCGCCTCGTCCTTCAGGAACGCGACGATATCGCGGAACGGTTGCAGCCACGAGTCCGGAGCAAGCTTCGCAGCGGTCCCGACCGTCGCGTTCCCGGCTTCCTTCCCCAACGCGATCGAACCTTCGTAACCGTACTCGATCGCATCGACCACCAGCATCGGGTTGTACCAGGACCGCTTGTCCATCTTCCGGGCGATCTGCGCAGTACGCCGCACGTTGGCGCTGCTGTCGAAAATTTGCCCTTTGAGGGCGAGTTCCAGCCCGGTAGCAATACCGAGCATCAACTCCTGCGCCTTATGCGCGCAGTCGTTCAGCAGTTCGACAAGAACGTCCTGCAGGGTCTTCAGGAAGTTCTCGATTTCGGTCGCGGCCGCGGCGTTGACGTGCGTGACGAGCACCGAAATGAGCGCCGCGCCGAGATTTCCGCGAGACACCAGCAATTGATTGCGCACGAGCGCCAGCAGCGGCCGTGCCGACAGTCGGAACGATGCCAGCGGCGGCGGAACCGGAATGACGCCGATCAGGTTGATCGCAAGCCCGAGGTAATCGAGCAGATTGGCGTGGCGCTTCTCGACGATCATCACGATGTCGCACACCGCATCGTAAAACGCCATCAGGTTGCCGATGATCGGCACCGCGCTTGCGAAGGTCTTGAGATCCTCGAACGAAATGTGATTGCCGCTGATCTTGAGCAGCCACTTGTTGAAACGGTCGCCTCCCGCCGCTACATCTTTCGGCGAAATATCGCTGAGCCAGGAAACGGCCTGTTCTTTCTCGGCGCCCGGTGGAAGTTGTTGTGCCATGTCGTTGTTCGTTCAATTCGTTTTTTCAAGACGGCTGACAAGCCGCCCTCTCAGGATTTCAGCGGTCCGCCGAACCCGCTCGTCGGAAGCTTCATGCCGGTCGCACCGGCGGCCGACGCCACCGTCGTAGCGCCCTTTCCGGCGATCCCGGCGACACCAGGTAGCGCGCCCTGCAGCGCACCGGATGCCGCATTCGCAGCCGGCGCGGCCAGCGCCGCGAGCCCACCTTGGCGAGCTGCCTGCACCATCCCGGCCACCTGCTTCGCGGCACTGCCCAGGCTCGATGCCGTCTGTAGCGCGGAAACCGCGCCTGCCCCACCCAGCGAACTTGCGGCAGCCGGCAATGCGGAACTCGCCAGTCCGCCCAACGCAGCACCGGCTCCACCTCCGCTCGCAAGCCCCATCGCAGCCGTCGTCGCCGCAGGCGCCATCCCCTTCAACTGGCTCGCGAACTGGTCCGTCGCCGCGGCTTGCGCCGCCTGCGGCGACGGCTCGACGGGCTCGACCGGCCACTGCGCCTGCTTGAAGTAATTTGCGGGTTGAGCCGACTCGCGCGGCTCCTTCCCGAACTCGACACGCACCGCACCCGGCGGCAAACCGCTCACCGCCGTATAGCCGCTGTTGTCGAGCGCCCCTTTCTTCAGCACGGCGCCGTTCACGTCTCTCACCGTGAACAGCCCGCCCTTCACCGCCTCGCCGTTCACGTACTTGTGAAACAGCTCCAACTGCCCCGGCTGGTCCGGCCGCGGGCTCGGCAGCGGATAACCCATGCTCGCCGGGCCCGCGAACGTATGCGACGCGCCCTTCACATCGACCGCACCCGGCGTATGAATCTCGATGTTGCCGTCCTTGATGCGGATATACCCGCCGCCGCTCGTCAGCAGAATCCCCTGGTCGGCCGCGATCTCGATCCGGTCGGTTGCGGACACAACCTTCACCGCCTTCTGCGCCGTCACCTCGACGTTGTCCGACTGCGCCTGGATCTCGACCTTGCCCTTACCGGCGAACAGCTTCATCCCCGCGTTCTGAACGAACAGGCTCAGCTTCTGCCCGATGCTGCCGATCAGCGACTTGCCCGCGGCGACGTGCACACTCTGTCCGCTCGCGACGTTCACGTGATCGTTCGCGACCACGTGCAGCGACTGCTGTGTCGACATCCCGATCCCCGACGGGCTGCCGAACAGCATCACCGGCTCCTTGAACGCATTCGCGCTGCCCGTGCCGCCGCCTGCCGTGCGTCCGCCTGACGCGTTGCCCGACGCGCTGTCCTGCGTCGCGTCGGTGAACGCGCGCATCGTGTCGTGGGCTTCCTTGAGGCTTTCCGCCTGATGCTGCTCGCTCACGCCCGACATCGCCTCGACCAGGCTTTGGCCCGTCACCAGTTGCTGCTGCGCTTCCTTCACGTCGAGCGGCTGGCTGTTCGGCGCCTTCGGGTGCGTGGTCACGTACAGGCCCTGACTCGCCCGCACCGCGCCATACGCATCCGAACGCAGATCGAACCCGCTGCCCAGATACGACCCGCGCGAATTGCCGTTCTGGTCGATCAGGTAGCCCAGATGCAGCAGGCTGTTCGCGCTGCTGCTCATCAGCTGCACGCGGTTCTGCCCGGTCGCGTCGTCCATCACGAGGTGGTTGTAGCCGCTGCCCGAATACTCTTTCGATCGATACCCGGACAGAATCCCGTCGCTATGCCACTGCGGCTGGTTCGCGCCGTTGTACACGCGCCCGACTGCCAAAGGCCGGTCGCAATCGCCACCCACGTAGTCGATCAGCACTTCCTCGCCGATGCGCGGCACGTGCACGCCACCGTAACCGCCGCCGGTACCCGACTGCACGACGCGCACCCAGCACGACGCGTTCTCGTTGCCCGGGTTCAGACGATCCCATACGAACTGCACACGAATCCGGTTCAGCTCGTCCGTATAGACTTCCTCGCCCTGCGGCCCGACGACGATGGCCGTCTCGAGATGCATCTTCGGCTTCTCGTGCTCCAACGGGCTTCGATACGGCACGCTCACGCGCTGCGCTTCGACCTCGACGAGATAGAAGCCGACCGAACCGTCGTCATGCGGCACGCGAAACGCGGCGTCGGCACCGTAGCCCTCCTGCGCTTGCGTCAACGCGTCGCGCAGGCTGTACGGAAAGTCCGCGCTGCTGCTCGCGACGGGCAGGTTGTTCTCGATCCACCATTCGACGCCGATCGCCGCGAACTCGCGCTGGTCGGCCGGATCGCGATCGTGTTCGGGATGATCCGCCAGCGTAAAACGACGGCCGGCATCGATCGCGCGCACGCCGCCCGCGCCGTGGAAGCGCTTCGCTTGCGACTCCCATTCCTCCATCCGCAGCTTCGTCAGATGGTCGCCGCGCGTCTGGTCCAGATACGTGTACGCACCGGTGTACTCGTAGACTTCGAGCTGATCGGGCAATTCGCCCTGGCCGCCCATCGTCGGCAGCGTCGTGCCCTTCGGGTTCGACGGTTGCGACGGATTCTTGTAGTCGAACGTGCGCGTCGTCCGGGTCACGCTCTGCAACGTGCGCGAGCCCGACCATTGCGTGAACGCGTCGGCTTCGCTCGCCGCGCCGCCCCGATAGAAGCGCACGGTCTCCGGCGACAGCGGCGCGAACGCCTGCAGGTTGTCGGTGATCACGAGCGTATGCGACTTGCCGTCGTCGGCCTGCTGCCATGTGCTGTAGAGGCCTTCGCTCTCCATCAGCCGATGCACGAAATGCCAGTCGGTGTCGTGCTGACGCGTGTATGAACGGCTCGGCAGCGGTTTCGACAGCGCGAAGCGGAAATGCCCCTGCGCCTGCGGATGCTGGTTCAGCACGTCGCTGATGATCTGGTCGACGGTCGTGTCGTTCCAGAGCCGCTGGTCTCGGCGAAACTTCAGGAAATGGGAGAAATCGGCGAACGTGAGCTGATAGGTCGTGAGCCCGCCGTCGGCGCCGAGGCGGCGCGCGGTGTGCACGTACCCGTTGATCGGCCGGTAGCTGCGATCGCCTTGCTGGATCCACAACGTGACCGGCTGCGCGATCAGCCTTTTAAGCTCCAGATCGCTGTCGGTCGACAGCACATCGAGCGTGAATTCGTACGCGCGCCCGATGCGCGACCGGCCGACGGCCCGCTGCACGGTCAGCACGTTGGCGCCCAATGGCGTATCGAGCTTCAGCAGCCGGTCCTGCTGAAGCAACCCGCCGCGCAATGCGGCAACAGTGTTCTGCATGTTCATGGCAACGGCCTTTTCTTCTTTTGACGCGCCCTCGGATGGCGCGTGATGCGATTTTCGCTCGCGCGATTTTACAGACAAATTACTAGCCGACTCGGAAAATGACCTGATTTAAAAGAGTATTTTTAATCGTTGGTCCGAACGTCCACGGCGAACCTTTCTAACGCTCGTCCAGTGCTCACGTGCCACGTCGTCACACCGCGCTGCCACCCCGCCGCCCGCTGAAATCGATTGCAATCAGGGCCAATTCGACTTCCGGCGCCGCCCGGTTGCGAGTAGTGTCTACGTGCCCGTCATTCGGCCCCGGCCCGGCCCGGGCACGATCGATGCCCGGTGCCCATCACCACACTGAACACTGGAGATCCACGATGAAACGTTCGAAGTTCCTGCTATCTGGCCTGCTGCTCGCGTCGGCCCTCGGTTTCACGGCCGTCGCCGCGCACGCGGAAGACCTGCTCGACTCGGTGAAGAAAGCCGGCGTGCTGCGCGTCGGCCTCGAAGGCACGTATCCGCCGTTCAACTCGCGCGGCACGTCGGGTCAGCTCGAGGGCTTCGACGTCGACGTCGCGAATGCGGTTGCCGGCAAGCTCGGCGTGAAGACGCAGTTCGTCCCGACCGAATGGAGCGGGATCATCGCGGGGCTGCAGGCCGGCAAGTTCGACGTGATCGTCAACCAGGTCACGATCACGCCGCAGCGCAAGGAAGCGCTCGACTTCAGCGAGCCGTACACGTACTCGGCCGCGCAGCTGATCCAGCGCAAGGACGACACGCGCAACTTCAAGTCGCTCGAGGACTTCAAGGGCAAGAAGCTCGGCGTGACGCTCGGCACCAACTACGACCAGATGGCGCGCAGCGTGCCGGGCATCGAGGTGCAGACGTATCCTGGCGCACCGGAAAAGCTGCGTGATCTCGCGGCAGGCCGGATCGAGGCGACGCTCGACGACCGCCTGATGCTGCCGTACATGATCAAGACGTCGAACCTGCCGCTGCGCTCGGGCGCGGTGCTGAACGGCGGCAAGCAGGAAATGGCGATCCCGTTCCGCAAGGGCAATCCGAAGTTCGAGAAGGCGATCAACGATGCGCTGGAGTCGCTGCGCAAGGAAGGCACGTTGAAGAAGATCTCGATGCACTGGTTTGGCAGCGACGTGACGGTGCCGGTCGCGCAGTAAGCGGTTCGCCGCGCTTGCATTGCGTCACGTCACTCGCTGCGGCGAAGGCGTGACGCCTCTTCTCTCCCGCTCTCTTCGCTCTCCCCTTCGCTCAGGCCGCTTCGTCGAAGCGCGCGAGCAGCATCTGGCCGATCGGCGTCAGCGCCGGGCGCGTAGCCACCTCGTTCACGCGTACCTGCGTATCGTCGACGAGCCGCTTTTCGACGAGCACGGCGAACGCGGGGTTCGCCAGGTCGACGCTGTCCGGTGCGCGGGCTATGCGCAGCAGCATCGAGAATTCATGCGGACTCAACATGGTCCTTGTCTCCTGATCGTCCGCGATCCGGTTCGATCGGCGTCGATCGTGTTTTCGAATGGAATGGTGCGAGGCATAGTCGATGCGCCGCCGGGAGCGAGACCCCGGTTGACCGTTGCGCAACGCGGGCACGGCGTCGCGTGCGGGTCACGCACGCCCGGATCGCGACGGTGGCGCCGCGGCGGGAACGTGCAACGTTAGGGGCGCAGCGTGACGCGGGCGTGACAGGGAAAGGGGGGCGCAACGATGTGCGATGCGCACTCGGATTACCAGCGCAGCGCACGTCGTGCGGATCGGGGCGGGAGCGTAGGCATCTTCAGCCTCGATGGCGATGCCTGTGGCCGAGCTGGATTGACGTGCCATGCGGTCGAGACGTTAGCCTCCATTGCCCATGCGCCTCAAAATTCTCCCCTTCAAATTTTTAGCACTCCAACCAATATCGGCACGATTCCGTTGACGCGATACGCAGCGTTCGTCGCTCGAAATCGAACCGTCTCTCGCAGCGCCCCCCGCCCCAGGAATCTTCGCCTCACCTCGTCTGCCGTTTGGTCAGGGTTTCTATACCGAACGGCCAATTTTCACTCAAAGCAATCGAAACCGCCTACATTGAACGGACACCAAAGTATTTTTCTCTCCGCAAATCTTCACCGAGATTATGAAAGGTCGTGTCGACGGCGAATGCGCTTCATGAGCACTGCATAGCCGCCACCGCCGCCCCACTGTCGCGGATATCCGCACATCAAGGGATGGGCGTCGATGCAATCCCCGTGTATTGCATGCAGTGGGCCACTCACTCACCCGATATAGCAAAAAAGCGATAAACTGATGACCTGGCATGTTGAGTTGATACCCGAGGAAACGGCCGAATTGCTGGCATTGCCTCCCGATATGCGCGCCCGCTTCCTCCATATCGCGGAGATGCTGGCGGAGTTCGGCCCGCAACGCGTCGGGATGCCCCATGTGCGCGCGCTGACGGGAAAGCTTTGGGAAATCCGCATGACCGGGCGTGATGGCATCGCGCGGGCGATCTACGTCGCGCGGACGAAGCAACGCCTGATCGTGCTGCACGTGTTCGTGAAGAAGACGCAGAGAACACCGCGTCGCGCTATCGAAATGGCGTGCGCCCGGATAAGGAGGATTGAGCAATGACGAGCCTTGCAACGTTGAAGAAGCGCCTGTTGGCCGATCCGGCCACGCAGGCCGAGTATGACGCGCAGGCACCGGAGTTCGCCGTTGCCCGCGAACTTGTCGCCGCACGCGTGCGCGCCGGATTGACGCAGGAACAGGTCGCCGAGCGGATGCAGACCACTCAATCGACCATCGCGCGGATGGAGAGCGGTCGCACGATGCCGTCGCTGCGCACGCTGGCGCGCTATGCGAAGGCGACGGGAAGTCGGGCCGTGGTACGTCTGGAAGCGATGAAGTAGTTCGACTGCCGCTTGATGGCCCGGCGCCGCGCAAGCGACGGAATCCGCAGGCCGACGCCCGTCCCCGCGGATTGGCGATAAAGCACAGTCGGGAACCATTGCCCGGATGTGCAGTGTGCACGCCGGTGATCGCCACGAACGAAAAAAGGGGTTACGGAAAACTCCGTAACCCCTTTTCGGATATGGTGCCGGCTGCAGGACTCGAACCCGCCACCTGATGATTACAAATCATCGAACAGCCGGGTTGATCAGTTACGATCGAGATAGATGTAGGCGCGACAATCCTTATATTAAAAGGCCTTCCCGACTCAACCTGATGATTTTACATTGACTCGTGTTGCCTGAGGATCCCATAATTTGCCTACACCATACCTACACGAAAGCGTGTAGGCAGCCAAGGCCAGTTATGCCGGAGCCAGCATGTCCAAGGTAAATTTCACGACAGAACGAGTGAACTCGCTTCCTTGCGTAGCAGGTAAGCAGCAGACAATCCACTGGGATGCCAAGAGTCCAGGTCTAGGGCTCAGAGTCACGAAATCAGGTGCCCGCGCCTTCGTTTTTGAATCGCGCCTCTTTGGCAAAACCATCCGTCTGACGATTGGCGATCCTCGCTCTTGGGATCTCAGCAATGCCCGAGCCGAAGCTGCTCGACTTGCCCTCCTGATTGACGCCGGACGGGATCCCCGAGAAGTCAGTGCCGAACAAAAGGCCGCGCACGAAGCACGGTTGGCCGACGCACGTCGCAAAGACGTGCTTTTCGTCGATGCGTGGGAAGCGTATTTAGACGATCTGCGTACACAAGTGTCACCAAAGACAAAACGACCTCGATCGGCTCAGTACATCGAAGACCACCGCAAGCTATCCGCCGCGGGCGGTGAAGAGAAGAAGCGCGGCAAAGGGCTTACCTCGCGAGGACCACTGTATGTACTGATGCGAGTGAAGCTCGCGGAGCTAACAGGAGCAGCGATAGCCGAGTGGCTTCGGATTGAGACAACAGAACGCCCGACGAGCGCTGCGTATGCCTATCGAGTCATCAAAGCCTTAGTACGGTGGTGCGAAAGCCACGAACGATTCGCAGGGTTGATCCCAAGCGACTGCTACTCATCCACGAAAGTCAAATCTCTTCTCCCCAGTGCAAATACAAAGGAGGGAGATAGCTTACAGCGCGAACAACTGCATGCATGGTTCACGGCCGTACGAGCGATCCCGAATTTTGTCGTCTCCGTATACCTCCAGGGCCTTCTCATAAATGGACCTCGCCGAGAGGAGCTTGCTGAACTTCGCTGGGACGATGTCGATTTTGATTGGAACAGTATGCGTCTAAACGACAAGATCGAAGTCAAAAACGGTCGGGTCATTCCGCTGACCCCGTATTTCGCAATGCTTCTGAGAGAGCTAAGGAACATCAATGACAAGCCACCGGCAACATCGGTGCTTGCCACCCTCGCAGAGCAAGGCAAGACATGGCATCCATCTCCGTGGGTGTTTCCAAGCCCCACATCAGAAAGCGGGCATATCGAGGAGCCGCGCTACGCTCATAACCAAGCAATTCAGGCGGCGGGGCTCTCCCACGTAACGTTGCACGGACTGCGCAGGTCTTTCGGCACGTTGGCCGAATGGTGCGAAGTTCCTGTTGGTGTTGTCGCCCAAATTCAAGGACACAAACCAAGTGCTCTTGCAGAGAAGCATTACCGACGCCGCCCTCTCGACATGCTTCGAATGTGGCATACGAAAATCGAAGCGTGGATGCTCGAACAGGCAAACATCAAATTCGAGCCTCCAAGGAACTGAAATACGGGGCAGCGAACACGATTCTTGTCCCAACCCAGTCGTCAGGCAGTTTCGTTCTTGACTGGAATCGGCGAGCGCCCCGTTCCCGTCACGAAACGTTGCAGCCGATCCCAAGCCGCGAGATAGCGGTACTTCGGCACCGCTGCCAATTGTTCGTCATGCGCGACTAAAAGCCGCTCCACGTCAGCGGCTTCGTTCTCGTGAAGCATCCACGGCTCGTTACGCTCTGCACGCGCGATACAAGCGTCCAATGCGGCCTCTGCTCGACGATACAAGTTCAGGTCTGAGCCGGAGGTCGTCTCGCTGCGCATAAAGAACGCCAAGTAGACAACGCGCAACAGGCAAGTGACTTGATCACAATCTCCGCGTCCCGAGCGAACCACAGCCAGCGCCATATGGTTCTCCAGCGACAACGATCGCACCTTTTCGGTCGACAACGGCAACAGCATTTCTTTCGTAAGCGTTGCCCGACCGCCTCGCCGTCCCGCACTTCTTCCCACTGATTTACCCTTCTGTTGTCTCACATTATCGCGCCATGACGCCGACAGCTGCACTATTTCCCCTCATGGTCATAGCGCCGGCGTAATGCAGGATCGCGCGTGACTCGCAGCCGAAAACAGTTCGGGCACCATGCGCCACGATTGATCACGGTGTTAGGCATCGAGTTCCACACATGCCCGTGTACGCACTGCCATGTCAATTTGACTCGATTGCCGTGATATTCGGTACTCAAGCATCGACCACCGCGCGCCGCTGCAACCGCCTGCATGTCCTCTATCGTTCGGCGCTTCGCGAGATTCGCGCAATGCCAACACCATGCCCCGCCAAGTACCAGATGCCCCCACGTCGTCCATTCATGTCCGCGTGCGCATCGAAATTGGTACTTCGAGTTTGTCAGATGATACGGAAGTGCGGCATACGACGCGCGATTTTCTCCCGCCGCCGATACTTATTGCCTCAGACGGACGACGTACAGGCCGGTGAAGTTTGCAGCAGCGGCTAGGCTGTAGTTCGGCCGATTCGAATAGATCGAGCCCATGATCGTCGGCTTGTAGGTGACGACCTCGCCCGAAACACTGGCCATCTCGATCACCGGCGGATTCGGATCGGGAACGACATCGGTGGTGAAGTTCAAGGTCAGCGTACGGTTGAACATGTTGTCGAACCCACCGTATGACTTGATCTCGTAGACATAGTCCGCCTTCACACCCGCCGGAACCGGGTCGGGTTTCCCGAGGCAAATCGTCCCGTCGCGAACGACTCCGTCTTGCGGCGTCTTGAACGTCAACGTTGCGATACCGTCATCCGTGACCAGCGTCATCGTTGCGTTCGGGATCGAACTCTTCGTGACTTGAATCGACTTGTACCCGTCCGGACACTTGAACTCGACGGGCCGAGGGTCCTGCGTCGTCGGTGAGGTCGCGCCTGACGCGCTGTCGCTGCTCGCAGCATTGCTCGCGCTGCCATCACTGCCACCACCGCATGCCACCAACAACGCAGCCGTGCTCATCAGGCACGACAGAATCATTCTCTTGTTCATCTATTCTCTCTATTTGTTAAGTGTGCTAATTAAATCAATTGCCGTCGCTCATGGTTCGACCTCGATCGCCCAGTGTCACTTTCCCGAAATGCGTCGGGGAACGCCACCACGCAACCTGTCCAGATCCACGCGAGGCCGATCGCGACTCACTCATTCAAAACTGCGCAGTCAATTGGAATCCGACCGCGAAACGTGCGGTCGGGAATTCAGATGGCTTGTAGACTGGCGTACCCACGAACAGGTCGTACGCATAGGCTCCGAATCGCGTACCCACGCTACCCTTTATGCCGATCACTGCGCCAGCCAACTGCGTCCCGACAAGGGCGACAGGCTGCGGGCCCCATACGCGACCATAGTCGAGTCCCGCATAAACTGCCTGTCCCGTCTGCCCAATCGGCGCCTGCAATTCGTTGCGCCAGTAAAAGCCGCGCGCTGCGGCGAGCATCGTCTCGCCATCGAAACCGCGCACTGTATAGCGACTGCCAATCGTCAAGTCGTCGATGTAGTAAAGCGTGTTACCGGTGTACTGGCCGTGGAATGTGCCGACATAGCGGAATGGCTGCTTGCCGATCGCGAACGGCACCGACAGGTTCGCGTCGAGCACCGCCATCTTGAAGCGATAGGTCGGCCCGCCACTCGCCGCCAACGTATCGTCCTGGGCGCCCAATCCACCGACACCTTGACGATATGCAAGTGAGCCGTCAAACTGCGCGCCGCCTAAGTAGTGGCGATCAGTCAGGCCGAGCTCAATCATCGTGTTATTGCGGCGCTGCTGCGAGATCTCAGTGTCTTCGATAAAGCTTTGTCCAAAACGGCGTGACAGGCGAACGTAGGCGCCGAACACATCGTTCTGACTACGCGACAGCACGCGGGCCAGCTTGAAATCGACCGTCTTTGAATTGCCGCTCGCGACGAACGTCTGATTCACGCCAGCAATCTGCTGGTAGTACGTGCTCGTGTATGCGGAGAGCGTTGCGGTCCAGTAGCCCCACGGGATCGAATAAAAGCCGTTCCAGCCGTGCGAGCCGAGGCGCTTGTCACCGAACTCGAGATCCTGGCTCACGCCGACGTTGAAGATGTCGTTCAGGCCGAGCGGGTTGTCGATGCCGAGCGACAGGTTGCCCTGCAGCCGGCCGGTCGCCCGCGTGCCCGAGTTGTCGATCGAGGCGACGACGGTCCACGGCTTGCCGCGCTTCACGTCGAGCACGACGTCGCTTTCGCCCGGCACATCGGCCGGTACGATCTGCATCGACACGTCCTGGCTCGACACGCGCTTCATCTGCTCCAGACCTTGCTCAAGGTCGCGCAAGTTCAGCAGTTCGCCGTCGCCGTTCGGGAAGGCGGTCTTCCAGGTGCCGCGGAGCTTTTCGTCGGCGAAGCGCACATGGCGGATGACACCGGGGATCAGCGAGAGCTTCAGCGTGCCGGTCGACAGATCTTGTTCGGGCAACAGCACGCGCGTCGTGACATACCCGTGCGCCAGAATCGCCTGCGACAGGCCCTTGACGAGCACGTCAAGTCCCTGTTTGCCGACACACTGCCAAGTGTAGTGCTCGAGCCATTCGCGCGCGAAGGCGAATCGATCCATCGGCAACGCCGACGCGCCTTGCGATTTCAGAGAAGCAGGCAGCGTATCGGGCACGTCGAGCGCAAAACGATCAATGCGAAAGCACGGCGTTTCGGATGGTAGCGCTGGATACCCTGCGCTCGCCGTTACGCTCGAACGCACCCCGGGCGCTGTGACGGTCCGTTCGCGCTCGCGCGCTTCTTCCTGCTGTCGGATTTGCTGGTCGTTGCCCGAAATGATCGGCCGAGGAGCTTCTTGCGCCGACACGGCCATTGGAATCAGCCATGCGGCCGACAGCAGCACGACCGGGGTACGGATTGTCATAAATGTGGTCTTGTTCGTTCGATTTTATGGCTTGGGTGCTAAATGCCCCGGAATCCAAACCCATTCGGTACCGCTCCATTTCCAGAAGCCCATGACCCAGATTGTGCTCGACCACGACGGCAACACGGGCTCCATTTCCGGTTTCGGCGGAGGACGCGGAGGAGCATCAGGTGGCACGGTCTCGCATGCCGCGAGAAGCGCTGACATAGCAAACGCCAGAGCCGCCGACCATTTAGCTTTCTTCATCATTACCTCAGCGTCACGGGACGTCGATCGATCATGTCTTAAACCACCGGGAAACGCGGCCGATCAGTCCTTGCGGAGGAGGCATCCAACCGGGTTTCAGAAAGTCGTAGACGTCATCGTAGTGATCGAGAGGCTTCACCGGCATCAGCTCCATTGGCACCAGCGGATGATCGACTTCGACAAAAACACCTCGGCGCCAGCACAGTTTCGCCTCCAGTACGGCCAAGAATGAAAAATAATCCTCTGTATACACGTGCTCCGACTTGCGTGAAGCGTCAGTGCGAATGATTTGTTCAAGCCCTTCTTTATCGCCACGAATCAACGTTGAGAAAAAATCCTCACCACGCTCGCATTCAGTTCTCAGCGGCTTCCGTCCGTTCTTCGCCATTCGGCGAATCTTGTCAGCTAGAGAAACATCGTCGCCCATCATAGCCAACTGAAGCATGTGAACATAGAACTGGTTATTTAATGGATCTTCTCTTGCACTCACGAATCCCTGAGGTGAGGCGACCGAGAACGCCTGGACCATCGCATTGGAGTCCGACATCATCGAGTACAATAAGTAATCTGGTGTTTGCAGCTCGAAGCGATCCTCGCTTATGGCGAGGGAAGTCAACTTGAGAACACACGAAACGTATAAATTATTTTTGAGCGATGGCATATCGCCATTGACAAAATAATCATAAAGTCCGACCACGGAGTGATCTCTCGAAAGTCCATCATAACAGCGCTTCAAATCAATAGGCTTGATCCGATTACGGATCTTTCCTGAAATCTCCGGAATATGCCGCATGGCCGCATCAAATCCAAAAGATTTCCGCTTAATCGCCTCTGCATCCATTTCGACACCTTATTTTATCTTCACAAGTGTTGCACCATTAGAATTAACACCCGTAACGACCTTTACAAGTTTGCCACTATCAATTGCCTTCTGGATCACGTCGGCGGTTGCCCTTTGATTTGCATCTCCACTTCGAAGACGGGCAACTGCGCTATCAATCCATCCATCAGTCATTTGCGTTGGCAAGCTACCGGATGGGCCATTAAGCTGGACCGATCCGTTCGCGTTCAATGGCTTGACTTCGTTGATATATACCGTGTCACCCTTGATGTAGACGCCGTCAAAGCAATTGACGCCACACTTACCATCCAGTGGAGTAAAGCCGTTGCGCACGAAGTAGTTGTTCGCCACATATTCACGGGCCTGCCCCTGCAAATCCTTCGACGGCAGCTGGTCGAGTTGTGATAGCACGCCTTGTTCCGCGGTATTCAATTTCACCGGCATGCTCTCCATCGTTACCTTGCCAGTGCTGATGAACCCTTTGCCCGTCGGATTCACCGGCCCCGCCAACCAAACATCAATCGACTCACCCACGCGGGCGACCGTCGACGCGATCTTGTTGGTTAGGATACCGCCGATGACCGTTTCCTCGATCGTGTAATCGGGTTTCACGGAGCCGTTTTGCGTGGCGAAGGAATCCACTCGACTCTGGTCGCGCTGGCTTCCGCCCGGCACGATAGAGTCGGGCAGTGTACCCAGGGTATTCAGATACGGGTTCGAACGTTGCGCAGGCGTCGCGCTGAAATACGTCTCCGGCGAACCGGCAGAAAATATGGGCGAACCGCGTACCAGAATCGGCTTGCCCATATACTGCGACAACATGTCTTGCGCTGTCTGAAGGTTCGCCAGGTAAGAGCTGAGGCCTCCCATTGCGCCTTCGCTGGTCGGATTGTTCGCCGTCTGGATCAGCGTCTGGAGATACGCCATGTTTTCCTTGTTGGCGGTGTCGTCGACCATTCCCTTCGCCGCGCGCTCGAGCATGTCGGTCCAGTAAGTCGTTGCCTTCGCCACGCAACTTGAATCGCCGCGGCATACCGCCTGCGCCTTTTCCTTCGCGAGCTGCTCGACAACCTTCACCTCTTCTACGTGAAGCTGCCGATTGTAAAGCTCGTTGTTGACGGCCGACCCTGCACCGGCCAGCGCACCGGATGCCCCCCCACCAGCGACAGCGCCAGCCGCCGCACCGCCCGCCGTCGCCACGATCTCGTTCAACGCATTCCGCGCGGCGGCTTGCGCGCTCAGCGGCAACTGGCTCACAGTCTGATCGATGATCGGCTGCGCCAGGGACTGCAGTACATCACCGGCCAGTGAACCCGCGACCGCTCCGCCGATGTTGCCACCCGACAGCGCTGCCCCGATCGCCGCCACTGCGGCGTGCAGCGCGTCGCGACCCGCACCGCCTTCGCCGAACAATGCCTTCATCTGCGGGCTGCTGTTTTCCAACTGAGTCGCCGCTTCCGCCACCGCGAACGTCGCGACCTTGCCGAACGCCTGCGCAAAGGCCATATTGTTCTGGACCTTCTGCAGGTTGAATGTGTTCTCCACCGTCTGGTTCGCGTTCGCGGTGTCGCGCGACAGCCCGGCCGTGCTGTCCGTGCCGTTCTGTTCATCCGACTTCACGACGATCTTCGCCGGGCTCACCGCGGCGTGCGTGACGCCGCTCGCGCTATCACCCGTCTGTGCAAAGCTTGGGCCGCCCGACGTCGAAAAACCTTCCGACGATCCCGAATACGACATCTTGTTCTGGATGTCGGTAAATCCGAGGCTACCGGTCGTCAGCGTATTGCTGTCTGCCGGCGCCGCGCTCGCGATCTGTGCGCCGTTGAGCTGTGTATGGCCCGCCACGTTGACATCAAACCCTTCCTTGCCAGCCACGATGCCGGTTTGCTGGTTCACCGACGCATAATTCGCGTCGATGCTGGTGTGGCCGATCGATGCGTCAACGCCGCCACCATAGCCGAATGTAAAGCTGCCGCTGACGCCCGTGTTGTGCTGGTTGCTGCTGTAATTCGACGTATCCTGAAGGCTCGTCATCGTCAAGTCGCCGCCGACATCGACCTTGACCTTGTCGCCTGAAACCTTGGCGCCCGACAACGTCGTGTCACCGCCCGACTTCATCGTCAGCGTGTTGCCGGCCGCCACCGTCGTATTGGTTTGCGTGACGCTGTCGCCGTTGCCCTGTCCGTGCGAGTTCGAGCCATTCGCGAAGACGCTGATCCCCGTATTCTTGCCCACGCCGATCGCCACGCCTGCATTCCAGCCGGTCGAACTGTTCGAGCTCGTACTCTGTTCGGTGCTCTGCGCACTTTGCAGCGTGATCGCGTTGTTGGCGTCGAGCGCGACGTTCTTGCCGAGCACTGACGCTCCGGTCATCGCAATGTTTCCGGTGCCCGCCTGAGCATTTCCGTTTGCGTCCGGCGTGCCGGTCGCCGTGATGGAGACGTTGCCGTTGCCGATGATTGACGAACCTTTCGCGCTCGAGATCGATGTCGTCGCATTGCTGCTGCTATGGCTCGACCCGATGCTGAGCTGTACCTGAACGCCCTTGGCAGCTTCGCTCACGTTCCCGTTCGACAGGGCATTGGCCGCGTCCTTGATCCCGCCGCGGTTCTGGTAAGCCTGTTCGGCAGCCGCCACGGCCTGTACTGCAGCGAGGCGCGAATCGCCCGACTGCTGGCCTTGGCGGACGGCGCCTGCCATCGACTGTCCGAGTCCGACCAGGCCGCCGCCCAATCCGACACTCAAACCCGACTGGCTGAACTGCTGCGACTGCGCGTCCTTGTAGGTGTCGTACGCGGCATTTACCGTCACGTTTTGAGCGGCGATTCCGACATCCCGGCCTGCCACAATCGTGCTACCGGTAATCGTGGCATCCTTTCCGGCCTGGATCGTGACATTGCCTTGCGATGACCCGATCACACTCCCCTTATTCGTCACCGAGCTGCTTTGGTCTTGCTGCGCGCCCGAGCGCGAACCTACCGTCACCGACAAACCACCATTCGTCAGAAGACCCGATTCCTTCTTGTCGAAATAGCTGGACGATTGAGTCGTGTCTTGCGAGGTCGTGATGTTGACGTTGCGCGTCGCCTGCAACGTCACGTCGTTCGTGCCAACGACGTTGCTACCCGCCACGTTGATGTCGCGATTGCTGACGATGTTGACGCTGTCGGCCGACACCGTGCTGCCCTGGCTATAGGTCGCCGTCTGGTCGATGCCGCTTGCAACCTGCACGCCGCTCACGACATTGCTGTGGCTGTGCGTTTCGTGCGAGTTCAGCACATGCGTTTCGGTTGCCGCGCCGATATTCACATCGCCGCTCGCCATCAGGTTCGCATTGCCTTTATCCAGGCTGACCGTGCTGCCGCTGATCGTGAGATCCTTGCCCGACGCCAATGTGACGGTATCGCCACCCTTGAGCGTCGTGCCGGTCAGCGCCTGATCGGACGTGTGCAACGTCTCCGCGTAGCTGCCATGGCTATCGCTACCCGAACTGTTGCTGTTCACCGTCGACGTCGTGCTCGCCGCGCCGAGCGTCACGTTGCCCTTGGCCGCGATCGTGCCGCCCTGACCAAGGTCGATCTGCGCGCCCTTGGCCGTCAGGTCTCCGCCGACGCCGATGCTCGACTGCCCACCAACCGTCACCGAGCTGCCGGTGACCTTGTTGATGTCGGTATTCGACACGCCGTTCGCCCGCTGCACGATCTTGTGCTCGCCCGTCTGCACCGCGCCGAGATCCCAGTTGCCGCCGACGTTCATCCCGAGATTGCCGCCGACCGACAGGTTACCCGCGTTCTGCTGGAAGTTGCCGCCGGTGACGATCGACGCATTGCCCGCGACGTCCAGTTTGGCGGTTGGCCCGAGCGTCGTCACCACGCTCGTTGCACCGTCCCGGCTCACGCGCGTGTTCGTCTTCGTCGCCGTATCGAGAATCAGGTCCTTGCCGGCATCCAGTTGCAAACTGCCGGCCTTCACGTTCGCCGACGTCAGATCGATGTTGTTCTCGGTCTTCAGCGACATCAGCCCGCCGCTTTGCAGCGCGCCGAACGCGTTGTCGATCTGCTTGCCCTGGATGGCCAGCGTGTTGTCCGCCTTGATCGTGCCGCTGTTCGTGAATGACTGCGCGTTCTGGAAATCGATATTCGTCGCGCTGATCAGCGGGCCGTTGACATTCTGCTGGTTCGCCTGCGCGAGATACACGACCGGCACCAGCACCGACTGGCCGTCCACCACGCGCGTCTCCATCATGATCACGTTGCTGGTCAGCTTCGACACCTGCTCGGCCGACAGGCTCGCGCCGATCGGCAAATCGAGCGACTTCGACAGATCCGCGCCTGCTGCCATCAACGATTGATACATTGTCTGCAAGTCTGCGTACGGTCCGAGCACTGCCTTTCCAGTCAGCGCCGTGACTTCGTTGCGCACGAGCTGCTGCTCGTAGAAGCCGTCACCAAGTCGCTTCGGAATATGCGTGAGGTCTACGCCGAGCTGGCCGAAGAAGTAGTCGCTCGAAATGAAGTTCTTCTGGTTCGTGAACGCCGGATTCGTCTCGATCACGTAGTTCGCATTCGGCGCGGTCGTCGGCCGGTACAGGCCACCTTGCGGAATCGTGAGGTTGTTCAGCACGTTCAGCGCCGTCGCACTGGCGATGATCGGGTCGACCGGCGCCGGCGGACCACCGTGCACGGACGATGCACCCGATTTTGCGCCGCTGGCGTTGCCGCTCAGGGTGGTCGGCGTAAGCCCCGGCACCGACTGCCCCGGCAACAAACCGAGCGGCGGAATTGATGCGTTAGCCGCCGTGTTGCTGACGCTGACACCCGTGCCCGAAATCGTGCCGTTCGAACTTATCGTCGAGAAGTAGCCGGGCAGCGTGTAATCCTTGATCGACGCCGGCGCCGCCTGCGTATAGCCACCCGGACGCCCAGTCACGAACGGCGCGTTGCCGAACGGCAGTTGCCAGTCGTGTTCGGTGTTGTCGTAGTTGTTGTAGTGATACTGCCCCGAGTAGGAAACCGTCACGCCCGGCAGTTTCTGCCCGGACGCCGCCCAGCCGTCGGCGTCATAGTGCGCCGGCATCTTGATGTCGCCGACCGCGGCGATGTTGCTCCAGTAGTTTTGCAGCGTGCCGACCGACGACGCATCGATCTTGCCGCCCGACACGATCTGCGCGGCCGGGCTGATGTCCGTTACCGTCGTTGCCGTCGCGCTGTCCGCGTAGTAGGTCGTGAACTGATACGTGCTGTTCCACTGACCGCCGTGAGGCGGCTCGGTGTAGACGCCGCCGATGCTGTCCGGATCCTTCACGCCAACCTGGCCAGTACGGCCGCTGATCGGAATACCGAACTGGCCGAGCAGCGATGGATCGATCGAACTCGTCGACGTCTTCATCACGCGGCGCGTACTCGTGATCTTGTCCGCATGCAGTTCCATGTCGCCGCCGGACTGAATCAGCGCGGACACGTTGTTGACGAGCGCCGCATTCGTGTAGTTGCCGCTGGCGTCCTTGCCGCCTGCCAGCACGACCTTGCCCATGCCGAAGATCGCCGTCGTCGCCATCGAATCGGTCGCGGTCGCGTCATCGCGGTTTTCGATGTCGTGTGCGAGGATTTCCAGCGTACCGTTGCTGTCCGATGCACCGATCAGCGCAGTCGGCCCGAGGTTCGAGATCGTATTCGTCGCGTTGAGCGAGGCACTGGCGCCCACGAGAGCGCCGGTATTAATCAGGTTGGTCGATTGCGTGTGCAGCAAGCCGCCGGCCGTCAAAGCGCCCACGTTGACGATGTTTCCGGCGTTGACGCTCAGGTTGTTAACCGATTGCAGGTTCGCGTTGTTCGTGAAGGTGCCGGGCAACGTGAAGGCGAGATCGTGACCGACGTTGAACTGCGTGTCGGACGCCGCCGTGTAATCTCCCTGCAAGTTCACGTTCGCGTCGCGCGCTGCGCTGTACGTGCCGCCGCCCTGCAGCGTGGCCGCCGCGACCGACAGGTCGTGCGTCGAGCTGATCTGGCCGTTCGTGTTCGTGATGGCGCCGGCCGTCGTCACGTTCACGTCGCCGTTCGAGTTCGTGACGTTGCCAATGGTGCCGCCGCTGTTGTCCAGGGTGTTGCCTTGAACATGCAGCGATGCACCGCTGAGCTGACCGCCTTGCGTATTGCTGATCGACGCGGCGCTTACCGTCACATCGCCGTTGCCGGTAATCGCGCCCATACCCGCTACGCCGCCGGCGTGGCTGTTGGCGATCTGGCTGCCGCCTTGCACCGTCATCCTGCCGGCACCGAGGTCGACAATGGCGCCGTCCGCGTTGTCGATCGAGGCCGATTGAATGACGAGCGTGCTAGCGTCGCCTGCTGTCGACTGCCCGGCCTGAACGTGGCCGCCTTGGTTTGACAGGGCGCCGCCGCTCTTCAACGACAGCGATGCGTCTGATCGCAGCAATCCCTGCGCGTTGTTTACGTCGCCCGCGATCGTGGCGTTGAGGCCACGCTGTGCGGCGAGGATACCGCTCGCATTGTTCCAGGTAGCCGCGTTGACGATGGCTTGTCCCTTCGTCACGATGGTGCCAGCCGCGTTGTTCAGCGCGCTGGCTCCGTTGCCCGGCGCGATCGTCAGCGTGCCCACGCCGGCATGCGTAATGGTGCCGCCTGCGTTGTTCAGCTCGGCCGGCGTGAGCGTCAGGTCCGTGCTGTTGGTCTGGATCACGCCGGCGGCCGAGTTGTCGAGTGTGCCGCTGACGTTCATCCCCATCGCCGACGATCCATACTGGGTGATCGTACCGCCGTGGTTCACGAGGTTGGCAGTCGTCAGCGCAAGCTGATTGGCCTCGAGCTTGCCACCGCTGTTGTCGAGCGTGGAATCGGCAGTGACCGACAGGTTCGGTGCGACGATCGAGCCGCTCTGATTCGTCATCGAGCCCGTTCGGATCGTCGCATTCGTGCTGGCGCCGATCTGGCCGCGATCGTTCGACAGCGTGCCGCTGGTGACACTCACGTCGGTGTTCGACAACAGCTTGCCGCTCGCATTGTTCAGCGTGCCCGCGACGGTTGCCGTCAGTCCGTTCTGCGCGTTGATCGAGCCCGATGTGTTGTTCAGCGCGCCGGTTTGCGCGACGACGCGCCCGTTGCTCGCGATCGAACCGCCTACGTTCGACACCGAGCCTGAACCGTTGCCGAGCGTCAGCGTGCCGTTGCCCGCATGCGTGATCGTGCCGCCATCGTTGACAAGCGCGGCAGGCGCGAGCATCAGATCGGTACTGTTGGTTTGCAGCGTGCCGCCATTCGAGTTGTCGAGCGTGCCAGACACGTTCACGCTCATCGCACCGGCGCCGGTCTGCGTGATCGTGCCGCCGTGGTTCACGAGGTCGGTCGTGTTCAACGACACTTGGCTCGCCTGCAAGGTGCCCGCGCTGTTGTCGAGCGTTGTTCCACTGATCGTTGCCGTCTGGCCGGCGATCGAGCCGCCGTTGTTGACCAGGCGCGCGCCCGCGTCGACGGCCACTTTTTGCGCAGCCTGCAGCGTGCCGCTGCCGTTGTCGACCGACTGGCCCGATACCCGCAGATTCGTGTTGGATGTAAGCGCGCCGCGATTGACAACGTTTGCGCCCTGGACCGACACATCGCCGTTGCCGCCGATCACGCCGCCTTGCGCGCCGTTCGCGGTGGTACCCGCCGCATTGGTCAATTGGCCGCTGGTCGTCACCGACAAACCGTCGCCGTTGAGCGACGTGATCCGACCCGCCGTGTTGTCCAGTGACGCACCGGCCACCGTCATGCCGGCCGCGCTTTGCAGGGTGCCCTGGTTGTTCGCGATGGCGCCGCCATGCAAGTCCGCCGTGCTCTCGGATACCAGTTCGCCGGACTGGTTGGCGATCTGGCCGGCCACGTTGACCGACAACGGCCCCTGCGACGAAACCTTGCCGCCCTGGTTCGACAGATTGCCGCCGGTCAGCGTCGTGCTCCCGCCGCTCGACAGGTTGCCGTGATCGTTGATCACCGTGCCGGACGCATTTGCCTGAATGGCCGCTTGCGCGCTCGTCGTCGCGTTCGACAGGTTCAGGTCGCCGGCCGTCGCGTTCAGCGACAGATTGCCGTTCGCCGCCGTCTGGCTGCCGGCGAGATTCACGCTGCCGCCTGTCAGTGACGCATTGCCGCCCGCCACATTCTGGCCGGTCGCGATGAGCTGGCCCGACGCAGTCAGGTTCAGGTCGCCGCTGTGCGTGACGGAACCGTCGTTGTTCACGCCGGCGCCGAGCGTGCCGGTCGAGTTGACGCTGCCAGCGTTGACCGTTGTATTTTGCTGCGCTGCGAGCGTGCCGCTGTTCGTGAGATCGGCACTTGTGCTGGCCGACAACGACTGCTGCGCATACGTCGTGCCGCTGTTCTGGATGCCGCCCGCGGCCGACAGCGCGAGGTTGCCGCTCGCGGTCGTCTTGCCCGTGAGCACGAGCCGGCCATCCGATTGCAGCGTCAAATCGCCTGCCTGCGCCGCGATCGTCCCGGCGTTCGCAACACCCACGCCTGCGGAGTTGCCAACCAGAAACACCCTATTGGCATACATGCCGCCTAACTGAGCCACGTCAATCGCGACAGCAGGCGCAGGACCGTCGCCGACGATCTGCGTCGCGACAAGCGTGTCGTGATTAACCTGATTCGTACCGGCAATTACATTGAGATTCTTCGCATAGATCGCGGCATTTGCCTGTACAGCACGGGCGATGATGTCAGTCTGATCAACATTCGAGGTATCGAGGCCCGCACCTTGCACGGTCACGAGGCCGCGATTAACATTGAAGCCCGTCAACGATCCGTCCGCGCCAAACTGCGGCACGCCAGTTGTCAGGACCGCACGCGAGGTATTGATGAACCCGCCACCGTCCACGACGATACCGGCAGGGTTGGCCAGCACGATCTCCGCACGACTTCCCGCTATCTCGACGTACCCTTTGATCTGGCTGGCCGCCGTGCTGTTAACCTGGTTGACGATGATGCGCGCCGCCTGCCCCGCGCTCAGGTTCGGATTGCCGTTGATATAGCCGGCCTGCTGCGTGTTGACGATCGTCGGCGAGTTGTTCAGGATCGCGCCAGCATGCGACACGTCAAACTGGTTGTAGGTGTTCAGCGAGACGCCAGCACCACCCGGCTTGTTGATATTCACTTGCGGCAGGCCGTTGGGCGTCTGGATTACCGATGGTGCATTCGGCCCCGCTCCGACGATTTGTGCGTGCACCCACATCGGCATCGCGCCCGCGGCAATCAGCGCAGCAAATGCCGCAAAACGTAACGCGAACTGCGTCACTACATGCAGACCGCTGCGATCGAGGGTACGCCGCGTTTCACCTGCGCTTGCTTTCCCCGCTGAGCTGGCCGTTTCTTCCACTGCGACCAACATACCGTGCACGCGGCTGAACACCAGCCGATAATGGTTTTTATTCATAACCTTGGTCTACTCGCGATTTTCGTTCGATCCGCCCTCACGGCCTCGAACATCGCATGAAATCTAATTGAAACCGTGGAAAGTCAGCGTCAAAGAGTGTCAACCGTTGCCGAGATGCGACGGGCGAAACAACTCTTTCGCTCGATTACTGCCAGATCAGTCTGGCTATCTCGATATTTTGGATAACCACATACTCTGTCGACCGCAAATGTCGGCGGCATTGTTAATCGCAATCCGCGCGAATCTTACCTCACGCATCATCTCAAAAAAATCCCTGACAGAATTGCGAGGTCAAATCGGCACTCGACCATGAATTTACTTTCTTTCAACCACATATCACCTTCCTGAGTACAGCCAGCTACGGCCGCTCCGTCGATGCATTTCCGCATCGGCGCACTTCGCTCAGGAGTTTCCGTGATCTCTGATCCCCCTACCTTTGTGCTGATCGGGCTGGGCCTCGCGCTCGTCGCCATGTTCGCGGTGGGTTTCTATTGGCTCGCTACCAAGAACCGGCCGGCACGCCGACACGCAGCTGTTGCGCCCCCGCCGACTCACAACGCTGTCGACCCGCGTTCCGTCGACGTCGATGAATTCGACGAATGGGAGGCGTTCGCGCCGTATCCCGACCACGCAGTTCTCGCCGCGCATGAAGTCAACGCCGAATCGGTCAATAGCTATCCGCCGTTCGCTCGGCGTGAAGTGCCCGCCCATGCGCCCCAAGCGACCGACGCACGCCACGATCTGCACGACGCGATCGAATCGTTGACGGGTGAACCGGACAAGCCGGCGCCGCCCAAGCCTGCCACTGCGTCGTCATCCGGGCCGACGATTCGTTGTCCACGCTGCCTGTCATCGCGCATCGACACACGCAATCGCGCCCGCAAAGCTGGCAGCACGATCGGCAGCGTTGCAGGGGCGACGGGTGGCATGGCCGCCGCGCTCGCTGGCGCGGAGACCGGTGCGGTCGTTGGCTCAATCGCCGGACCACTCGGCACGGTCTTCGGCGGGCTCGCCGGTGCGGTAATTGCCGGCCTCGTCGGCAGCGCCGCGGGCTGCGCGGCCGGATCTGCTGTTGGCGCAGCAATCGATGACAACGTGCTGGACAATCACCACTGTCTCGCCTGCGGTCACGCCTTCAGTACCGCGCAGAACTAAACGGTTCACCTCACTCCCCTCTCGCTGTTCTCCCCTCAGTTCTCTTTCCGTCCGGCGCTCGCCGGACTGTATGCCCTCGTCTTTATTCAAGGAGCCACCATGCATCTCGTTCAAACAATGGCTTACGTCGGAGCCGAACCCTGGCACGGCCTCGGAAACAAACTCACCCCGAAACAACCTCTCGAAGTCTGGAGACGCGCCGCCGGCATGGACTGGCGGATCGAAGAAGCTGAGGTGCGTTTCGTCGCTGCGGGCAATCGGAACCTCGGCTCAATTCACGCATTTCCCGAACAGAAGGTCTTGTACCGATCGGACACCAAAGCACCCTTGTCCGTTGTCTCTGCACGCTATCAGGTCGTGCAGCCCGAAGAGATTCTGGAGTTCTATCGCGACCTGACGGAGATCGGCGGCTTCCAGCTCGAAACGGCAGGGGTGCTACGGCAGGGCCGCAAGCTCTGGGCGCTCGCCCGCACCGGTCAGTCCGGCATGCTTAAAGGCAAAGACGAGGTAAATGGCTACCTGCTGCTCGCCACGGCATGCGACGGCACGCTCGCGACGACGGCGCAGTTCACGTCGATCCGAGTCGTTTGCAATAACACGCTGCAAATCGCCTTGGGAAACAACGCCGGCGCGATCAAAGTCTCGCATCGATCGCAGTTTGATGCAGCCGCCGTGAAGCGACAGCTCGGCATCGCCGTTTCCACATGGGACGCCTATATGGCCCGCACCAAAGCGTTGTCCGAACGCAAGGTGACGGACTCGGCGGCCGAAGCGTTCCTGCGCCGCGTGCTGACCTACTCGACAGCCAATCTCCCGGATCGCGAAACGGTCGCCGTCAACGAACGCGCGATCAGGGCGGTGGGCCAGCTCTACGCCGGTCGCGGCAAGGGTGCGGATCTTGCGTCCGCGTCGGGTACTGCATGGGGATTGCTGAATTCGGTGACGGAATACGTCGATCACCACCGGCGTGCCCGTACCGACGATCACCGGCTCGATGCCGCTTGGTTCGGTGCGGGAGCAACGCTCAAGCAGCGCGCCTGGGACGAGGCGATGAAACTTGTCGCATGACCAAGGCCATGCCGCCTCTTGCCGTCGACATGCGAATTCAGATCCCGCGTGGAGCCGGGTTACGGTTCGGTGGCCGTTATGCCACGATCCTGCAAATCAAACCCCAAGGCACGACTGTCCACCTCGGAAATGGAAAACTCGTGACCTTCGCTGGCGACGCGTTGCAGGACGCCTTCCGACGCCCCCACTCAGCGTAACACTCTTCCCCTGTACTCCCCTCACCTTTGGCCCGGTCAGATTCGTCTGCCGGGCTTCTTCGTTTTGGAGGTCTCTTGAACACTCCTCACCCCGAGCCACCGCGCACGCGAAAGCCAGCGCTGAAGCTCGTCAAGACCCACGATCTGTCGCGCGACGACTGGCTCGCGGTGCGTCGTACCGGCATTGGCGGATCGGATGCTGCAGCTGCGGTCGGGCTCAATCCGTACATGAGCGCGCTGGAATTGTGGCTCGACAAGACCGGACGCGCGGAAGGTCTTCCCCGGCCTGATCCGGCCGATACGACGTCCCCTACGTATTGGGGCACGTTGTTGGAGCCCATCGTCGCGGCCGTTTATACCCGGCAGACCGGCAACAAGGTCCGCAAGGTCAACGCGGTGCTGCGACATCCATCGATCGCGTGGATGCTGGCGAACATCGACCGGGAGGTCGTCGGCGCGCCTGACGTCCAGATCCTCGAGTGCAAGACGGCCGGCGAGTATGGCACCCGCCTTTGGCGCGAAGGCGTGCCGGAGTATGTGCAGATCCAGGTTCAACATCAACTCGCCGTCACCGGCAAGACAGCAGCACACGTCGCGGTCCTGCTTTGCGGGCAGGCGCTTGAAGTGCATCGAATCGAACGGGACGACGCGTTGATCGGACGGCTCATCGAACTGGAACAGCGATTCTGGCGCTACGTGGAATCCGATACGCCGCCTCCTGCGGACGGATCGGAATCCGCCGACCGTGCGCTGCGTCACCTGTATCCCGGCAACGGTGAAACCATCGACTTCAGCAACGATCGGGTGCTGTCCTCCGTGTTCGCCGATCTGGTCGCCGTGCGAGCCGAGATCGAGACGCGCCAGCAACTCGAAGCGCAATTCAAGCAAACGCTCCAGCAAGCCATGGGTGACGCAACTCGGGCTGTATTCGAAACCGGCTCCGTTTCGTTCAAGCGCAGCAAGGATTCGTCCACCGTCGACCTAGAACGGCTGCTCGCCGACCACCCCGAGTTCGAAACGCAGTACGCCCGTTCGAAGCCGGGTTCGCGGCGCTTTCTCGTTTCCACCTGATTCGATTCCCCATGACCAACCTCGAATGTCTCACGGAGATCATGACGTTCTCCCGCTACGGCGCGCTCGCGCAAGCGTTCGTGATGGACGCACTCAGTAAGCACGCCGAGCGCGTTGCGACCGTACCCCTCGAAACGTTGCAAGAACAGTTCGGCGTTCACCCGCTGATCAGCGTCGAAGCCTGGCAAGGCGTCGCCCAGGAAATCCACACGAAGCTCGAAACGCACTTCGCGCGATAGCCGGTGCGCCGCCTGTAGACCTCCCACCCTTTTCTATTCAGAGGACCGCATGCTCAAAGGTCTTGCTATTACTCCGCCCGTTGTCGGGCGCATCTCCATCGGTCGTATCGTCGAAAAGAACGGTAAACGCATCCCCGAGAAAGACGACCAATTCACCCTCACTACCCAAGTCCAACAACGCGGCGAATGGATGCTGCACCCGCTCAACGAAACGCTGCGAAAGGCAACGTCCGGCAAGCTACGCGCGATTCCGGTTCGCGTGCTGTTCAACGATCCCGATCTGAACCTGCGGTCGGAATATTCGTTGTTCGATCGTGATACCGGACGACCCCTGTGTGTCGGCAATGGAGAACAATGCCGACGCGTCACCGACGTCGGTATCGAAACCCTTCCCTGCCCGTCACCGGATGGCTGCGTCTTCGGCCGTCAAAGCGGTTGCAAGCCCTACGGGCGCATGAACGTATCCATCGGGGACGACGATGAACTTGATTCGTTCATCTTCCGGACGACGTCGTATAACAGTATCCGCACGCTCGCCGCACGTCTGCACTACTTCCGCGCCGTCTCTGGCAACCTGCTCGCCTGTCTGCCGCTAGAATTAAAAATTCGCGGCAAGTCGACCACACAGAGCTACCGGTCAGCCATCTACTACGTCGACCTCGCGGTGTACGTTCGGGAAGCAAGCTCGAACAGACGCTAATCGAGGCGAAGGAACTGGACGCGCGCCGCCGCGAAGCCGGATTCGACCAGGCGGCACTCGATGCCGCCGCCCGGCTCGGCTTCGCCAACGGTGCGTTTGAGGATAGTCCGGACGAGCGCGCTGCTGTTGCCGAAGAATTCTATCCGCAGGATGCGCCGCAATCGGACGCTGGTGACGGCGGCTCTGCAGACACCCCAGCCACGCTTCGCCAGAAGCTCGAACGCAAAGCCGTCCTGCTCGGCGGCAAGGCAGCATGAGCGTTCGACGCGGGGCGATCGCGCTGGCGACGCTGGCAACGACCACTGCGTTCAGCCTGTCGATTCTGGCGGGCTGGCAGCGCGGCGGTACGTTACCGGAACGGCTGATCTGGATCGCCATCGGTACGGTGCTCGTCACGAGCGCACACTTGTTGCCGGCACTGATTCGGGATGCGCCGATCGTCGTTCGGGGCATGGGTAGCCTGTTATGGGGCGCATGCCTCGTGACGGCCTGCTACGGGCATGCGGTGTTTTTCGCGTTCGCCCAACAGCATGCCGGCGAACAACGGGCGGCGACAGTCCGAATGGACGCTGCTCCGTCATTCGGTCGGAGTCTCACCGCCGTCATGGCGGAACGCGCCGCCGTAACGGCGCAACTCGCGACCGCCAACGCCCGTTACTGCAACGGTAACTGCGTGACTCTAGACGGTCGGCGGGTCACGCTCGCGGCCAAGATCGATGCGCTGAACGCCGAAGCCAACGACATCCGCCGTCAGCAAGTCACGACGGATCGAGTAACGGAACGGCGTGACGCGCTGCTCGCCGATCCGGTCACGGCACGACTCGCCGCGTTACTCGGCACGACAACCGCTCGTGTCGATCTGTTGACTGGCTTTGGGTTCGCTGCGGTACTCGAAGGCGTGGCCTGTCTGTTGTGGTCCGTCGCGCTTCGATCGCCGTTACCGAAGCCGTTACCCGTCGTGACGGGCGTTACGCCGGCAGCTGTCACGGTGACGCCCGCCGTGACTCAGCCAATCGTCATGCCAGTCACGGCAGCGCCGAATGTAACTGAACCCGTAGTCACGATAGTCACGGATGCGGGCGGCATGACTCAGCCGGGAGTCATGCCCGTCGCGGCCAGTCGCGACGACGAGACCGTTAGTCGCAATTCCGTAACGCCCAGTCACGACCGTACGACCACCGGTCATGCGCCGCGCGACGATCCGATTACGCCATTACCGACCGGCGCTCCCAACGACGACCACCTGTCGCGACTCATTCAGGATGTCGCGACTGGGCTCGTCCGTCCGACCGTTGCCGACATACGCCGTCATCTGGGCTGCTCCCAGGCCCGCGCTGCTGAACTACGTCGTCAGCTTGCCGAACACAACGTAGCGGCATAAACAGCCGGGCTGCGCGCCCGGCTTCTTTCTTGTCGCCTTCATTTCACTTCATTCTCGTCATGCCACATGGATACCACCGCACTCGTTCCCAGCGTCAGCATTACGAACCTCGCCAACCATCGCGTCGCCGTCGTCGAACGCGTGCGCGCCGCGCTCGATCTGCTCGGCGAAGCCCAACAACTCGCCAAGGCTGCGCATCTCGGGTTCCCCCGGCTCGTGCTCGATGAAAGCTACGGCTGCCGCGGCCGACCGACCGTTACCGGAGAGTATGCGAAGCGCGACGAAGCCGAAGCCGCTATGGTGCGCATCGTCGACGTACGCGGCTGGGACTACCTGCTGTCAGAGTCGGGGCTGCGAACCTTCATGGATGCGAAGGCACGTGAACAATGGAGCAACCAGATTGCCGAAGGCGAGGTACCGGAACTGACGGCCGCCAACATCCAAGCGACCTTCGCCCAACTCTACGGGGCGCGCGGCGACATGTTCGAACGCGGCGTGCTCCAGTGCTTCCGGCGACTGTCTTGGAATTACAAAACGAACGAGCCGTTCAAGTTCGGCAAGCGCATCATCGTCCGGTATCTCCTCTCGCAAGGCAGCTCCAACTACCACGTGACGAACGAACTGGACGATCTGATGCGAGTGTTCAGCGTGCTCGATGGCAAGCCGGAGCCGGATCATCGGCATGGCACGTCGACGCTCATTTCGGAGGCACAGCGTCAACGAAAGACCGAGGCCGAGCACGGCTATTTCCACCTGCGCTGGTTCAAGAACGGCAACGGGCACCTGACGTTCAAGCGTACTGATCTGGTCGACAAAATGAACAAGATCCTCGCGAAGCACTATCCGAACGCCGTGGCGTCCGAAGCCCGGTAGTTCCGCGACGCGTCCTGCGTCTCGTCTTTCCTTTATCCATTCAGCGGACTCGGTATCCGGTTTATCCGGAGGCCCGTGTTCGCCCATTACCTGGAGTATTTCGTGAATCCGCCTTCCGTACAATCCGCCGGCCCGCGCTTCAAGCTCGGCCGGATCTTCGCCACGCCCGCCGCGCTGGTAGCAATTGCCGACGCGCACGTGTCGATCATCGACCTGTTGATCCGCCACATCCGCGGCGACTGGGGCGACCTCTCCGAATCCGACCGCCAGCAGAATGAGTTGTCGATTGATGCTGGGCTGCGCCCGCTGTCCAGCTACGTCCTACCCGGCGGGCAAACCGTCTGGGTCATCACCGAATGGGATCGCTCATCGACGACGTTTTTGCTGCCTAGCGACTACTAGGCGTTATCGCGGCAGGGACGAAATCGGCGGGTTCAGCAGCGCGTCGATGAAGGTGTGCGGATCCGCGTCCAGCGCCCTCAGGAAATCGAGCAATTCCACGACATCCACACGGCGAGCGCCGCTTTCTACCTTCGAGACGAAGGCTTGTGGGCGCCCGAGGCGGTCGGCGACGTCCTGCTGTAACAAACCGCGCTGTTTGCGCAGCTCGCCGAGCAGCGTCGCGATCCGCTGATAGCGGGGATCGTGGATTGGATGAGTCATGAAGAGATTCTAGATACGCATTTCGAATATTCTGTATCCGTATACGGTATATTCGGGAGGCTTACATGTTTCAACTGATTTGGCTGGGAGGCGGCGTCGTCACTGCACTGGCCGTCGTCTTCGACATGCGCCGGCTCGGCGCCCGCCGCGTCGGCTTGCCACCGATTGCATGGGGCGTTGCGTCCGTATGTCTGGGTCCCATTGCGGGGGCGATTTATCTGAGCCGGCGGAGCGCAGCACGGCAAGCGTTGATTGATGCGGTTTGGTTACTCGTCGGCGACCGGACCGTTCCCGATCAAGTCCGTCGGGAGCGGCTAATCGCTCTCGCAAACGTCGGCGTGGTCGGTCCGGTGATTTACCGAGCGTGCGCTGCGGTCCTGCATGCAGAACCGCCTGTCGAGGCGCAGCAGATCACTCCCGCTCCATCGCGGGTGACCGACAACGACCTCAGCCGCCCCTTATAAGGAAAAACGATGTTGCAAACGACCAAAGACGTTCATCACCGCGGGGATGCTTACCTCAATCTGGCTTGCCCTGTATGTGGCGGTCTGCCGATGCCATATTTCGAGCGGGACGGTTACTACATCGATCGCTGCCCGGAATGCCGGTTCGTCTACGTCCGTAACGTACCGTCAGATGCGACGCTCGCCGCGTTCTATTCCGGCTACTACGGCGATGTCAACGAATTCGTGCCGGTCTCCCGGAAGCGGCTATCGAAGCGCTTCTCGAAATCGGTTGAGAACTGGTGGCATGCACGCAACCTTGTTCGGTGCGCAGCGGGTCGGCGCAAGCTGCTGGAGATCGGATATGGCGAAGGACACCTATTGATGGCGCTCAAGCAGACGCAGCGATTCGAGCTGCGAGGCATCGACTATGCGACCGGGCCGATGGCCTACATGAGCGCAAACGGAATTGATGTGGCGCAAGGCAGCCTGTTCGACCAGCACTATCCGGACAACCGATTCGAGTTCATCGTCGGTTTCCATGTACTCGAACATGTTCAGCATCTGGGCGAGTTCATGTCCGAAGTACGGCGCGTGCTTGCGCCTGCTGGCCGCGTGTACTTCGTCGTGCCGTGCGTCACGCATTTCTCCGCTGTCCGCCGCGGGCAGAACTGGAAGCACTTCGGCCCGCCCGGCCACCTCTGGTACTTCTCCGTGACGGCCATGAGGCGACTCATGACGGACCAGGGCTTCAAGGTCCTGTCCGCTCACTGCATCTCGAACCGGACGCACCTGACCGTGCTGGCCGAAAAGACGTCGTAGTTCGGTGCCTGGGTTCTGGCAAACATCACCCTCGGATCGCCAGAACCGTTTCGCCGGCCGGTTCTCCGGTCGGTTTTTTTATTTGTGTGCCAGTCGAGCTGCGAGCGTTTCGACGATCGATACCAAGGTTTCTCGATCTTGCGGGTTCAGCTTCGTAAGCAACTGGCTGAGATGCCGAGCTTGATCGTCGGGCCGATGGCTGGCTTCCGTCAACAGGTCGGCGACATTGCACTGAAACACCTTGGCCAGCTGGACCAAGCGAGCAACCGTCGGCATGACGATGCCGCGCTCGATGCGCGAAATCGCTTCATTCCCGATCCCGAGCTGTTCGGCCACGTCCTCCTGTGTCAAGTGGCTCTCCTCCCGACGCCGAGCAATCGCCTTGCCGACCCGCCGGGCGAGCCGCGTTTCTTCCGTATCCCGCATGTCCGCTCCCATTCCACCTAGATGGTTGGGCATCGACTTCTTGACATGAAGGACTTACAGGGTTGAGATTCCTCTCTTTGAGTTGATATTCAACTGATTCCGCTTCCACATAAGAACAGGATCATTCACATGAAAGTACCGAACTGCCGCTACCCGCTGATTCTTTCTAGCCTCGTTGCGGCCCTCGCGTTGGCCGGCTGCAAAGGTGACGTACTCGACTATCGCAACGCTCAGCTCGTCAATGGCAAGGTATATGCCGGAAACGCGAACGAGCCGTTTTCCGGAAAGCTGACGAACGTTCCAGCCGACAATCTCTTGGGCCAGCAGCCGGGATTCCGCCAGATCAGTGCAGCGATCCTCAATACAGGTGCGTTGATTCCGGGAGATCCTCGTGAGGCACAAAGTCTCATCGGAAGCGGAAACGCCGTCCTGCTCATGTTGACCCCACACGCACTGTGCGATGTCAACATCGACGAAGGTTTGCCGGATGGCAACGCAACCTGCTCAGATCCCAATGGCGGCGCAAAACGGATCGAAGCCCGATTCAAGAACGGCACACTCGACGACAGGTTCGCGCTGTTCAATACCAGCGGTGATCATCAGCTTGTCGACGTGATGCTCAACAATGGGCACCCGGACGGGAAAATGGCGATCTACAGCTCGAGCAATGCCACGCTGGTCCATGTTGCTCATTGGCAAGACGGCGCTCTGTCTGGCGACGAAGAAGCCTTCGATCCGAATACAGGCAACCGTGTGCTGACTGCTACGCTCATCAATGGCAAGTATGACGGTGCATTCACGCGCTATGCGTCAGACGGCAAGCAGGTAATTTACAAGGCGACGTTTGCGCACGGTACCCAACAAGGAACCGAAGAATCATTCGATCCGAACACGGGCAAGCTGACCGGCCATGCCGAGTATGTCGACGGGAAACTATCCGGCGAAGTCAAACGCTGGAATGCTGATGGAAAACTGATCTACGAAAAGACATACCAGAACGGGCAAGAGATGCCGGCCAGCAACGAAGTCAAAACATGCGTCGACGAACAACTCCACTCCTTGGACAACATGAACGGTGTTGGTGTCGATCGTCTGAACGACCTCGAAGCAACTTGCAAAGAGAAGCTTCGTGGTGGGCTGAACTCTGCCGCCCCGTCGGCAACGACGGCGGGGTCGGCGGACAACGACATCTGCGTATCAGTCTGGACGGCAGCCTTTCACCGTGAAAACGGCGACGAAGCGACCGTAACGGCCGACCAGCTCAACGAATGGCGGTCGTGGTGCAAGGCAGGAAAACGGCCGTCGTAACAGCCACCAACGTGGCATATCATGGATGCGCTTTCGGGCGCATCCCTCTCGGGCTATCACCCTCTTTTTTTGCAATGCGCGCGCCAACAGCGCAATCGACGGAGGGTTCGGTCGTATACTGCGTGGTCCCACATCCGCTCCACAAATCGCCGAACTACCGGTGGGCCATCGACGGCGCACCCGCGGACCTGCGCCTCGGCAAGCCAACAGGTACTACCCGGTTTCTAGAAACCAGCGCACCCACTCGACGCTTCGCTCGATCCCGTCGACTGTCCATACGTACGTGCCGAGTTCTGGATCGAAAAAAACATCGACCACCGATGTTCCGACCGACGCCGTGGCACCACGTATTCGCCTGGTACTTCCATCGCGATTAATGACCGTGATTCCCGCGCGAGCTGCGGCCGACAGCGCCTCTACCGTTGGAGCGTTCATGGGGAACACCTTCGGATTTGGAAACGCGTTGAAATACCGGAAGCTTCCAAGATAGTCGAGGAGCCGGGATTCGGCCAAGAATTGATGATCTTCGTCTATCGACCCACAATCCGCAACGCGAAGTCGCTCCGCGCTCGAAGCGGGTCGGTACGCAAACTTGGCCGTTTACTCTGATCCAGCCTTGATAGAATCGCGTTCGCCTAATTTTGCGACACGATTGCACCCAACCTGCAATCGCCTTCGGGACATCGTCACATGAACAGCCCTACCATTCGAGAATTGCAGAAGCAGCTCGGTCAATTGAACCTGCTTGTTGAAGAAGCAAGGCAACGGGAAAAGCAAGCCGTACTTGCCGAGATCGGCGAACACGTGAACGAGTACGGCATCAGCGAAATCGAGCTGCTGCGCGCTGCTGGCTTCATCCAAGCCAAGCGAAAGAAGGCACCAGCCAAGTACTATGATTCCAATACAGGTCAGTCTTGGTCCGGGAAAGGTCCGCGTCCCAAGTGGCTCGTCGGAAAGAACCTCGACGACTACCTCATTCGCGAGGCACCAAAACCTTGGTGGCCGGAGCGAACCTGACCGATCATCCAATCCTGACAGTTGACATGTAGCGCTTGCAGCGCGAGCGGCATCTGACTCTGCGAGCCAGCATCTTCGTGAACCATCCACAGCGGATTGACGTTACCCCAACTTGCTTACGCGCCACTTGTGCGCAGCGAACCGGGTGTACCGACTTAGAAGTCAATCGAGTGCATACAAAGGTTCGAAACCGAAGCATCGGTCCGATCTGTCAGCCCCTAAAATCCCCTTACAGCAAGGAGACACAATGAGCCGGACCGTTGACGAAAATAGACAAAGTACACGCCAAATCGTGGAAAATCAAAACATCCGCTAACAAACTCACTCCTTGCGACAATTTGCTTTGACATCTACATCAGAATAATGCAGAAAGGATATGCATGCCGAAATTCACATTTTTAGTCCGAAAACCTCGTGGAACATGGCCACGGGAAGGACTGCCAGCATTCGTACTAGAGCAGGATAATTGGAATGACTATGGATTTCAGACCCTATATAGGCTATCTTACGCCAAGATAGACGAAAAGGGACGTATCCAAGAAGACTTGATCGGCCCCGTCAAAATTCTCCGCGCGGGACAAACTCCATCAGACGGCATTCTTATTACAAAGCCTTTCAATCGGCTCGGTGACGAATTCTGTTCCGTAGGAACGTCACTTGACTACTACGAACGGGTGAAACTCCTTCCGGCCAATCTTCGTCGCAAGATACTTAGGGCATTGCGTGATGTGGTTGCCAATCCAGAACTAATGGACCAGTTTAAGAAGGAGGAAGGATGGCGCACGTCGCTCTTCAGAGATGAAAAGGATGATGGTTACTTACAACTCGCGAGCGGCCTTCTCACCGGTGACTATAGTCACTTACCAGGAAGCGACCTACGGTTTTCGTTCGCTGCCCCAGGGTGGCTCCAACCAATCGAGTTCCACTTTTCAGGAAGCGAAGAACGTTCCGGCACTCGGCGTACGCCCACGCTCCCCGAGCGTGTAGCCGTATTGGTCGGTCGCAATGGCTCCGGTAAGAGCACACTGCTTGCCCGTCTCGCACGGGTGGCGCTTGGCACTGTTAGCGAGCGCCAGGAAACACCATTGCTTGATCTTGGTTCAGTCGAACCGTCGGGTATCGGCTTTCCACGAGTCATCACAGTAGCCTTCAGCCCTTTCGACAGCTTCCGCTTACCCGGCAATGATGGGAGAGACCGCCGTAAGATTGCCGCCGAATTGAGCGCTGGCAAAGGGCGCTTCGCTTTTATTGGACTTCGAGACATGGCTGCGGAGGGAAAACGCCAGCCGCACACCGGCGTCTTAGACGATGTTGACCGACTTCCCAGCACACGACTGAAGTCTGTCCAACAACTGACAGATGAATTTGAGCGCTATTTGACTCAAATTCGTGAAAAAGATAGGACTGTCGAACTCAATGATTTGTTCATGTCGCTTCTTGCTGATTCAGCACTTTCCTCCCTTGCCAGCAAAGGTATCAGCAATAGCTCTTCAGAAGAAATCCGACACTCCTTCCTCCTATGCAGCACCGGGCACAAAATCGTCTCTCTAGTGATATGCGGGTTGATCGCGACCCTAGAACGCTCATCACTCGTGCTTTTCGACGAGCCAGAAACACATTTACATCCACCGTTGCTAGCAGCAATGATGCATGCTCTCCGAAAGATTCTGGAAGAAAACGAATCATACGGAATTATCGCCACACATTCGCCAGTGGTAGTTCAAGAATCTCTTGCAACTCACGTTAAATTGGTTTGCAGAGATGGAACGACTGCTATTACAAAATCCCCAACACGCGAAACTTTTGGAGAGAGCATCGGACTTATCACCTCCGAAGTTTTCGGCCTCAATGCTGAATCCACCGATTACCACAGAGTGCTTGATAAGCTTCTTAAGCAATATGATGATCAAGACGAGATTGAGGATCTGTTTATGAATGGCCAAATGAGCCATCAAGCACGGTCATATGTCATGGCAAGACGCTTGCAATCAAAAACGGATAACAGCTAATGTGGAATCTTAAAAAACCCGACGTCTCGCGCGTACGGGATGATCTGGATACGGTATTCCCGGACGATCAAGCCGGATTGGTAGTTGGGTCGGTCCAAAAGGATGTCATTGAGCGCTTGTATAACGAATACATTCAAGCTAATGGACGGCCCAATTCCGCGTGGTTGCAAGGGGGACTATCCAAATCCGTTCGCGAAGCTCTGCTCGAAGCGTATGGCCAAGTGAGCGACACCGGTAAGCTCAGCACGCTCCGATCAGCACTCAAACTTTCCGTCAACGAGTGCCCGTATTGCGGATTCGGTGAGATCAAGGATCTCGATCATCATTTACAGAAGGCACATTACAACTGCTTCAGTATTTTCCCACTTAACCTTGTTCCCGCGTGCTCAAAATGCAATGGCCACAAGCCGCGCAAACCTCGGAGCGACCCGAACAAGCACCATTTGCACGCATATCTCGAGGATGTCTCCAAGCATCGCTTTCTTGTCGCCGCTGTGACGATAAAAGGGAAAGCCATGAGCGTCGAGTTCAAGATCAAGCGCAGTGCTGGAATGAACAGAGAGCTAAAAGCTCGCTTGGAGCAACACCTTGACGATTTTCATTTGAATGATCGTTATCCCGCACAAGTCAATATTTTTCTTAGCGAACAGAAAACTGGAATAGAAATGGCATACGAGTATGGAGGTGCCAAGGGACTCCGTATGTTCTTGGAGCGCAGCGCAGCTGCTGACGAAGATGTCTTTGGTAAAAACGACTGGAGAGCCGCCCTGCTGCTCGCACTCGCGAAATGCAAACCATTTTGCAAAGGGGGATTCTACAAAGTGCTAGGGTATTAACCGATGGTCTCGATAGACACGCATCAATTGAAAAATTCGGCAAGTCACCTATCAGTGAGCCTTCAAATGCGCATCCACAATCGGTTCCGGGTGCCCCTCGCGACGTGACCATAGCGCTCGCTTCTTGTTCTCTCAGCAGCAAGGCGGAGCATGCCGACCATAACCCGCATACCGCCGTCTGCCGCACGTATTGGCATCGCGCCGGATCTCAGTTACCTATCGAAATCACGATTTCAGTACAATCACTGGATGCGCTCGTTGACGTGGAGATCCAGGGAAACTTGCGTAACACACTGTTCTATTCCCTTTCATATCAGGCTGAATTTCGCCGTAAACGCTCTCCGTGCTGAAAAAGACTGGATTTTTGCCGCCATCGATAAAGCCGCTATATCCATTCTGTATAAATTTCTCAATCTTCCCTACTTCTCGATCGATCGCCAAATAACAAAGATCTTGACATTGCCGGACAAGGTCCTCCGCCGTTGGGCGAACTGCAGGATCATACAACAAGCAACTGTCAATAATCGATTGCAGTTCTCGCGCCAACGGAGCAAATTGAGCGTTTGAAGTCATGAACGCAGGCCAGGGCTTCCGGTCACGATTCTTGACATTGACAGCCGCTTCGAGATAAACGCCAAACGGAAACTCGCCGGTCAGCAGTTTAAACATCATTGCACCAACGGACCAAATGTCGATTTCCGGACCTGGATATTCGCCAGGCTTACGAAACATCATCTCTGGGGCCATAAACGGTAATGCCCCTCTTACCGTGCCAGACGTCGAACGCGTCAAGTCGCCAGCCTTTGCGGCTTCATCAAACACTTCCGCCGTTAGCGTGGCGATGCCGAAGTCGGTAATCTTCAGGTTGTGAAGATTGACACCAGCAGACGCCATGATATTGCTCGGCTTCAAATCGCGATGGATCACACCAACGCGATGTGACGCGGCAACGCCTTTCGCGAGATGATGGAGCACCCGTGCCCCCAAGTGCGGATCAAGGACGCCGAAACGTTCGAGCTTTTGCTCCAGAGACTCACCCTCAACAAACTCTTCGACCAGATACGCGACGCCGTCTACGAAGTAATCAAGCGTCTTCGCCACGTCATGGTGATTCACTCGTGCAGCAATAACCGCACTATCAGCAAACCGCTTCGTGGGCTGGCCTGCTTGAGGCGTTTTCAACGCGACATCTACATTTAGCAGGCCATCACGCGCCCGATACACATCCTGCATCCCGCCACGCCCAACGTGTTCGATGACGGTGTAGCGGCCGCCAATAACTGTCCCCGGACTGATCACGACATCACCTCTGGATTCGACACATCGAAAGTTACAAACGTCCTCGCGGAGGCGGCAGCGCCAAACGTAATGACGCAGCAATCCGGTAGCACCGTTCCGACTGACACAGGTTTATTGTTGATCGAAACAACACCGGAAAACGCAAGGACGGAAAAGCGGAAACCGTCATATCCGATTTCGACGGACCCAATAGTTCCGTAGGTCAACGTCATCTTTCGCGACGCAGCATTGAGCTCATGAGCCTTTCCACTCATCACAACGAGCGCACGATGCTTGTCCCTCAACAAATGCTGACGCAGCGCCTCTTCAATCTCTCGCATTCGCGGTCGATCAGCTGGCTTGTAGCTCAGACACCGCTCCAATATCGAGACCAAATCGTCCGGGAGACTTCCCCTAAGACTCGAAAGCGCGCCAGCAGCTACTGGTTCCGGTGGCCGTTCGAAGATCTCCTTCGGAGGTGTGGCGTTCAGTAGCGCGAGCGCCGTTACACCAAACGCATACACATCAATCGAAGCATCAAAACTGATTGTCGCACCGCCCCACAACTCGGGTGCCATATACCCAATCGTACCGATGATACTTCTGGTCTTGGCGTCGGCACCTTCGCGCCTTGCCAGTCCAAAATCCAGAATTTTTACGACACCACTGCCATCCACGCGGATATTGCTGGGCTTAATATCGCGATGGATTACATCCGCCGCATGAATGTCCGCAAGTCCACACGCGATCTGCCAGAGGATCTTCAGGTACGCGTCACTTGGAACATACCCTCCAATCTCCAAATTGCTCCCATTGATGTATTCCAAAACCAATGCGGTCTTATCCTGGCCATCGTTAATGGAGATTACATCAAAAAGCTGAACAACGTGCTTCGATCGCAATTGAATTAGTGCCTTCTGCTCGTCAAGCAGCCTTCGCTCGTCCTCGCCATCCTTGAGCAACTTGAGCACCACATCGCGCTGCAGATGCTTATCCGAGCAGTAGTAAATATCACCCATACCCCCACCGCCACTCCCCCCGGACAACTCGTATCTACTTGGAAGCTTCACTGCTTTTCTCCGAAGCCGTTGAATCTTTATCGTCATCAATCTGAATTACAAGCTGTGGCCCGTTTGCACTTTTCTTTTCCGGGACTGCCTCCTTTCTTGTCCTGCGTTTTCTTGGCTTTTTTGCCACCGGGTCATTCTCAGTTTGATCCCCTGTCCCGCTTTCAGCCGTCCGCGTTTGATTGAGACCAACGTCCATGCTTCGCTTCGGCTGCTCAGGCGGTACGGTGGTCGCGAGAACTAAAAATTCCGCAGAGCTGAAAGGATCCCAAATACTAACACTCGCGTCCGTCGCGCTTCCGAAATCGTCACGTAGTCGCCTCATATCCACGGCGGCCAATGACGCATTATCGGGACTGCCGCACCATCGCGCCATTGCGGTCAACCGCTCGGCGGCTCGATAAATATCTGGGGCTTTCCAAAAAATATCGCAAAGGGCATCGTGATTAATGAAATGCACTCCGTCCGATGTAATCAGTACCCGTTGAGTATCCGAACTAATCACCGAAACATGCGCCTTCAGACCTTCACCCATACCGACGAACTGCAATAGTTCCCGCCCATGACCACCAACAGCTTCGGCCAATGAATCGTCGACGGTTAGCCGGTTTACCGGAGGCGCATTCCTCTCCCCCCCGCCGTATATCCGACTATCACCTACATTTACTAGCACCGATTTACCGGCCAGCCCCACGCAAATAGCGGATAGAGTCGCGCCACCGTTTCCATTATAAAGATCAAATACGGCCGCGTTTGCTTCCTGGGCAGCGAGCTCAATTCGCCGCATCGGATCAGCGATTTCACTACTAGCCATATTCGCAAAAAATACGGCCAGCGTCCGTGCTGCACAGGCGGCCCCGTCCCGCATGCCCCCCATTCCATCAGCAACGGCGATCACGACAAATGGATCGATAGATCGAGAGTGCGGATAAACCCGAATAGCCCCAACCCGATCTTGGTTTTCCTCTCTGGACGCCCCAATGTCTGTTGCCAACGCAAATGGTAGTCCCGCAGTTACGTTTGTAGCTCGATCTATCGTGGAACGAGAGAACCACCGAATGAGCTTATCTTTTAGCATGTTGAGATTATTTTCAAGTTCACGACATCTATAGCCCAAGAGCACAAAGCTCTACTTCTCGGAACCGGTGCAATTGGCTTTGTTTTCGTGCCCACCGATACACAATACCACGCAGCGCGTAAGATGGGGCGCTAACCTATCCTCAACCAACCACGCAGGCGCACGGACTACCGCCCCTCGTCAACGTCCACGCCTTCGGAGTCGGCTTCCCTCGAATCATCTGGCCGTCATCCTTCGCGAGGTAGGAAGCCACGTAGTCAGCCAGTCTGGCGGCCTGAACCGGATCAGCGCAGTCGATAGCATCAGTGGCCCAGCACCCTTGTTCCCTGACTTCGCGTGGGCCGGTCTTTCATTGCAGTCGTACCTTATGCTTCGTCCGCCGGTTACCGTGCGTCATCGATCACTGATCTCGTTCCATTCGTCTTGCACGGTATCCGGACGCGCACGACACTCCGCGCTTCAGACACTCCGCGCTTCATTGTCGCATTGACTTCCTCGGAGGCCCATTGCCGCTGCTACAACCGCTTGCAATGAGCAACGTTCCGTGGATCGCCTGCGCTCGACTCAGCAAACTCCCTACCCATCTCCAAGAAGCTCCAGTGGATCGCTCCATCGTTTTGCCTACCCCTGCACGCTATCTGGCACTACGACGTCGCAGCAGCAAGCCATCGCGCGACGTTTCTTCTGGCGGCGCCGATACTGTTCGTATAAACAGGTTTTCGTTGCACCCGCCTCCTCTGGGTGAGATAATTCCCTCACTAGACCATCTCATGTTTGAATATTTTGGCTACTTTTCATACACTTACATTCGGCATGGCCTAAAATGAGCAACACCATCAACGAACTAGTCCAGATAGCAAGATACGGAGCAGCCGGTGATGCCGAGAGAGTTCGAATCCAACTCATGCGATTGATACGCTCGCTGAGAGCGGCACACGACCCCTTGGCAGACGTACTGTCACAGGTCATCGTCAAACCCGAAGCGGGCGGGGCGCCAACAAGGGCAGTGCGAAGAGCAGCGTCGGGCGTCGGACATGCCGTGCCTGTCGACCTCGACAGCCGTCTCGATCTCCTTCGCGTCGAAGACCCGCCGACGCTTCCCCATGCTCTTGTGTGTGCTGACGGAGTCGATGTTCAGCTAAAGCGCATATTGGATGAACGAAAGGCTGTCGCCAAACTGCGGAAAGCAGGATTGGAACCGACGCGCACTGTGCTGTTTACAGGTCCGCCAGGGGTCGGCAAGACGATGGCCGCAAGACGAGTCGCCATTGAGTTGCGGCTACCGCTGCTCGTTCTTGATCTCGCTACGGTCGTAAGCAGCTTTCTCGGAAAAACTGGTAACAACCTAAAACAAGCATTTGAATTCGCTCGGCGCCAGCCATGCGTCTTATTGCTCGATGAGCTCGACGCCGTTGCGAAGCGCCGTGACGACGACGCTGACATAGGCGAGTTGAAACGCCTCGTGACTGTGATTCTTCAAGAGATGGACCTGTGGCCTTCGGAAAACCTACTGATTTCAGCTACCAACCATGGCCAGCTACTTGATCCAGCCGTATGGCGGCGCTTTGAAACCGTAATCGATTTCCCCCGCCCTAGCTGCGACGAGCTCAAACGACTCGGCACCGCTATGACAATGAAAAGCGATCCGCTGCCGAAAAGTTGGCGACTAGTCCTAGCCATCTTAATGGCCGGCACATCACAAAGTGATTTCGCACGAGAGGCCGATCGGCTGCGTAGAACGATCGTAATCGGCGGATTAGAAGCCGGGGAAAGGCTCTTAACTGAAGTGGTAAGCGAGCGGTCTAGAAATCTTGAAAAAAGCGACCGCAAAGAACTCGCTGTTTCATTGGTGAAAGACGCCGGTCTCGCGCAACGCGCGTCAAGTCGCGTAACGGGAATTGCGAGAGAAACGTTGCGAATTGCCCTTAGTGAGGAAAACAACAAGTGAGTGAAAAGGTCAACTTCATTTTGGGGCGCGGCGAGAACCTGTCGGTTCCCGTCCCATATCAAAACCGCGACAGCCGAGCGGTACCGCCGTATTCTTGGGATGAGCAGCGCTCGTATTTGTTACCGTTACTGACGAAGCAAGCGGCCGAGATGGCGAGCCTTCCTATAGCCGCGTGTCCCGGAGACCAGGCAGTTTCGTTGATGACACTGCACCCTCAGTACTTGTCGCGTAGCGCCTTTCCGGACAAGCTACTCCGCCAGTTCGATCTTCGACTCATAGGCAGCAAGCCGGTGAAGGTACGCCCACGGGCGGGAAGGGGTAACGATAACGAAGCGGGCGCAGCGTCGACAGCAATTTTCGTTGCCGGCAAGCGAACAGCGTTCAAGAAGTTGGCCGAGGATGCTACTCACATCAACAGCCAAGACAGCGCGTTCTCAGACCTTCTAAAGCTTGAGCGCGTTGCCATAATGAGCCCGTCTGATCGCATCATGGGAAAGATCGCCTCTAAGGAACCTCAACCACTAGAAGTGGTGGTCCATTTCGACACGTACGTCGATTTTGAATGGGAGGCTGATTTCCTTGAATTCGCAAAAGAGGCTGGCGTCGAACTCGATCAAGAAAGCAACTATCAGACACGTGGCCTCCTCTTTCTACCGGGGTCCGGAACAGCTGCCGCGGCAGAGCGGCTCGCTCGATTCGCTTTTGTACGGGCAATCCGTCCCATGCCGAAACTGCGAATTTTGGAGCAACCAGCCGTTGTGCGCTCGGCTTCCGTGCCGCCGCATGTCTTTTTGCCAGCCGAAGGAGCAATCGACCCAGACTGTACAGTCGCAGTGTTCGACGGCGGACTGAAAGACGATCATCCCTTCGGCGCATGGGCGCAAGGTATAGAGCCAAGCGATTCTGACAAAATCGGCGCCCCAATTCCCGATCTCCAAAATCATGGCACTGCTGTAACGTCAGCTGTGTTATTCGGTCATGTTGAAGCCGGGTATCAGCCTCGGCCATATTGCTCCGTCGACCACTATCGCGTGCTCGGCACTAAGACCAACGATCGGTCTCTGTACAACGTAATGCTTTACGTTGACCGTATTCTCTCCCAAAGCAACTATTCGTTCGCTACATTCAGCTTCGGTCCTTATGAGGTCGCCGGTGATGATCTGGTAACGGCATGGACGTCGATGCTTGACGATCACTTGGGAAGCTCTGAGCTGCTCGCAACCGTCGCAGTTGGAAACGACGGAGATCGTCCGTGGCCTCAATGTCGCATTATGGTCCCCAGCGACAGCGTAAATGCAGTGGCTGTCGGCGCCACCGATTCGACTGGTCCACTCTGGAGGCGCGCGCCATACAGCTCGATTGGCCCTGGTCGACACCCCGGAACCGTAAAGCCGGACGTGGTGCACTTTGGTGGCATATCAACCAACCCCTTTCGGTTCGTGTTTCCCGGCCCAATCATCGCAGAGGACTGGGGAACCAGCTATGCGACACCGGCAGTAATGCGTATCGCCGCAGGGCTTCGAGCCTACTTCGGCAGCGCGCTATCCCCACTAGCAATTCGAGCATTGCTACTCCATTGTTCGTCGCCGGCAGAACACAATCGAGACGAAGTCGGTTGGGGAGCCGTGCCGACCGAAATATCTGACATCGCGGTGTGCACTAATGGCTCGGTCCGCGTGCTGTACCAAGGAAAGCTCAAGCCGGGAAAAGTACTGCGCGCTCAAATCCCACTTCCCAAGGAACAATTGGCTGGTGACGTTATCGTAACAGCGACGTTTTGTTACACCTGCACTACCGATCCTCACACACCCGGCGACTACACCCGAGCAGGGTTGGAGGTAACCTTCCGGCCGCACTCCCAAAAATTCGATAAAGACCCTCTCTATCCTACGCCAAGCAGCTTTTTTAAACGCCACGATCGTAGCCGAGAACAGGACCTTCGCATTGACGCGCATAAATGGGATACGGTGCTACACAATCGTGCCAAAAAGCGCGCTAGCTCATTACATGAGCCAGTTTTCGATATTCATTATCTAGCACGCCGTCCAGGTGATCCCGGCAGTCCGAATGACGCGCCGCATCTGTCATACGCACTTGTTGTGACGATACAAAGTCCCAAAAACCGAGATTTGTACGATAAGGTCCTAACACGCTACGCCAATCGATTGGCCGTAATTCGCCCTCGGCTGGATCTTCCTGTACAAGTTGGTTCCGGGCGCCAGGACTGACGAGAGGCTACTGCGTTAATTCCAATAGCTCTACGGGATGCCCCGCTGCACGTGGCCTCGCCGGTTAAGCGTTTATTTCGCGCTTGATACCTCGGCAGCGGCGAGCTTCACGAACTCCCACCACGACACCCACCTTTCATAGCCTCACGTTTGTAGGAGCAGATGAATGGAAGATCCAAGGATAGTAACTTCTCTGCGCGATGTCTCTGAAACTTGGGCAACTACGATCGTGACAAGTGAGGTGCCCGTGAAACAATGCCCGCGAACACAGCTCTGCGTTATCGATACTCTGGGACTCGATGCGTCCCGAGCGGGCAAGAGTGTCACTCCATTCAAACTCATTGGACAATCTCGAAGCCAGAGGCACGCTCAACTATCTATTCAAGGCCGACCTGAGCTTCGGCGGCTTTGTCGAGCTTCGAATAACGTGAAAGTGCATCACGCGAGCTCGACCGCCCAGCCTGACCCCAACGGACGCTTCTTCGGACAATACAACATCACATGAACAGCCCTACCATTCGCGAATGGCAGAAGCAACTCGGTCAGTTGAACCTGCTCGTTGAAGAAACGAAGCAGCAGGAAAAGCAAGCGAAACTCAAACAGATCGCCGACCATGTCAAGGAGTACGGCATCACAGAGATCGAACTGCTGCGCGCCGCCGGCTCCGTCAAGGCCAAACGAAAGAAGGCACCAGCCAAGTACTACGATCCGGATACGGGGCAGTCGTGGTCCGGCAAAGGCCCGCGTCCCAAGTGGCTCGTCGGCAAGAACCTCGACGACTATCTCATCCGAGAAGCCCCAAAGTCCTGGTGGCCAGAAGAACGCTGACGCCACAGCAACTCGACGTCTCGACACAATGTTTCACCTTCACTGTACCCGTAAGCTACTCGATCGCCTGGGTCACCAGCCGACCTCCGTCCCGGAGAGCACACCGGCGTCCACATTGGGCCATTGGTACGCCACGGTGCTGTTCTGGCGCCCTCAAGTGGTCCTTTGCGTCAATGAACTCACGCTCTTACCGGTACTCATGCCGCTCGCGCCGGCGGCAACCCTGCCTGCTCGTCTTCCGAGAGCACTGGCGATCGTGTTGCAGGCGCATGGATGGGACGCCGCGAAAATCGATGCCGAGATGCAGCACATGCGTGAATGCGAGATCGCGAAGACTGCCAATCGGAGCGTAGTCGGGACGCTCAACGAATTCGCATTTCTGGCACGCGCCTGGAAAGAAGAACAAGATGCGCCGCCGGATCTACACCGTCTCTCCATGAAGCTCGCCAACGTACCGTGTAAGCCATTGCGCTACGATAGTCCAGCACAACGGGTGCGTACACTCGCTTAAAGCGCTACGCGGGCCCTACAGGCAGATCGAAGGTGTGCGCATCGCGCAGTGCATATTCGGGTACCTATCCCGTTTGGCCGTTCAACATTGCAATCGCATCAAGCAGTAACTGAATCACGGCTTCCAGATCAGCAGCTTGCTGCATCCCTTGACCTGCGAGAAACATGATGGTCGAACGGATCGACGCAAAATTTTGCGCCAGCAGAATCAGATGCACGCCATTCGGTCCACGCACACCCGATAGCCAGTTTTGAACCGTGCGTTCGCTCGCATGTGTCATACGAGCGAGCGTCTTGACCGCGTGCCGAGATGTTCCGATCTCGCGTTTCAGCGCTACCTCGACCGCGACTGCATATTCACGGGCAGTGAGTCCTCGACCTGAGTCGATCGGCAACTTCTTGCGTGTTTCCCGCAACATATTTCCGACCTCCGAAAGTATATTGGCTGTGATCGCAATGTGACTACGACGAAATAGCAGAAATTAAAAGGCTGCGACTTCCATTTCGGTGGGGAATACGGTGATTCGGCGGGTACGAAAAAATCGAGCGGAAAACAGCGACGGTACGGAACGTGCCGCGGCCTATGTGCGCATGTCGACTGAACACCAGCAGTATTCGACTGAAAACCAGCGGGAGGTGATCTTCGCGTTCGCTGCGGCACGAAATCTTGAAATCGTCAAAATTTACGCCGATGAAGGGAAAAGTGGGCTGCGACTCGAAGGCCGTGATCAGTTGAAAGCATTACTGCGTGATGTGGAATCAGGGCAGGCAGACTATTCCGTCGTCCTTGTGTACGACGTGAGCCGATGGGGCCGATTCCAGGATCCTGATGAGAGCGCGAGCTATGAAATTCGCTGCAAGCAGGCCGGCGTCCGTGTGTTGTACTGCGCAGAGCAGTTCGAGAATGACGGCAGCGCCGTATCCAGCATCATCAAGAATGTGAAGCGCACGATGGCCGGCGAGTACAGCCGCGAACTGAGCGTTAAGGTACACGCCGGCCAAATGCGTCTTATTCAGCTTGGCGTGAGGCAAGGTGGTCCGGCCGGCTATGGTCTGCGCCGCATGCTGATCGACCATACCGGTGCTCGGAAGGCTGAACTGAAACCGGGCGAGCACAAGTCAATCCAGACCGACCGCGTGATCCTAGTACCCGGCCCGGTCGAAGAAATTGATACTGTGCGCTGGATATACAAAGCATTCGTGGAAGATGGACTGACCGAATCGGAAATAGCGGCCTTGCTCAATCGCGAGGGCAAACTCACGGATCGCGGAACCGCTTGGACACGTGGCACGGTTCACCAGATCCTGATCAACGACAAATACGTCGGTGACAATGTCTGGAATCGCACGTCCTTCAAGCTCAAGGAAGAACGGGTCAGAAATCCACCGGCAGCCTGGGCACGAGCAGCAGACGCATTCGATCCCATTGTCGACCGGCTGATCTTCAATGCTGCGCGCCAGATCATCCTCGCACGCTCTTACCGGCTCACTGACGAAGAAATGCTGGCTGCGTTACGCCGGGTACTGCTGCGACACGGCTACTTATCTGGCATTGTGATCGACGAGACAACGGACTGCCCTTCGAGCAGCGCGTTCGCCGGTCGTTTCGGCAGCCTGATCCGTACATATACCTTAATCGGCTATACCCCGGATCGGGACTACCGTTACCTCGAAATTAACCGCCGTCTGCGCGAACTGCATCCAAACATCGTTTCGGATGCAATGAACGCCATGACAGCCGCTGGAGCACGAATAGATCGGAACTCGACAACCGATCTGCTGCGGGTCAACGGGGAATTCACAGTTTCGCTCGCCCTGTGCCGATGTCGCACGACCAATGCTGGCACCAATCGCTGGCTTGTACGGTTCGATACCGCGCTGAAGCCCGACATCACGATCGCCGTACGTATGGCCCCCGACGCGCAGTCGATCCGGGACTACTACCTGCTTCCAGCCATCGACGTCTGGTCAGAACAGCTGCGCCTCGGCGACTACAACGAACAGGGCTTCGACGCTTACCGCTACGACGACCTATCGATGCTCGTCTATCTCGGCCGCCGAGTGCCGCTACGTGGAGGCAGTCATGAATGGCAACCAAGATTCTAAGCCTGGGCCGCCTTCGTCGTCGGAGAAGATACTGCTAATTCCGGCTGACCGGCTGCGCGTACTCAATCCGCGCACACGCAATCCCCTATTTTTTTCGCAACTGGTGGAGAACATCGCCGTGGTCGGGTTGAAACGGCCAATCAGCGTGGCGCTTGGCGGGAAAGACAAGGAGGGCGACTGGTACGAGGTTCTATGTGGACAGGGACGCCTTGAAGCCCTGAAGCATTTGGGAGAGACCATGATTCCGTGCTGTATTTTCGATGCGCCGGAAGTTGATCGATTCCTGATTTCATTGACCGAGAACATCGCACGCCGTCGGCATACGACCGAAGAACTGTTGAGCGGCATCCAAGTGTTGCGCGCCAAAGGATACAGCGCAGAGCAGATTGCCCGAAAAATCAATCTCGACGCCGATTACATCAGTAGCATCCTGCACCTGCTCAACAACGGCGAACAGCGCCTTGTGCGTGCTGTCGAGAAACGAATTGTACCGATCTGGCTCGCCGTCGAAATCTCACGCGCATCGAGCGAAGATGTCCAGAAAGCGCTGCTGGAAGCCTACGAACAGGGCACGCTCAAGGGTGAACAACTGCTGCGCGTACGCAAACTGATTAGCAAGCGCGAGGCACTCGGGAAAGCGTACTACGCGAAACCCCGTTCCGGCCGCGATGACAAGCCCACGCCGCAGAAACTACTGCGTATCTACAAGACAGAAGTGCGGCGACAGAAACTCAATATCCAGAAGGCGCGTATACAGGAAGAACGCCTGTTGCTCATTACGTCGGCTATGCGGCACTTCCTATCCGACGAACACTTCCGCACCCTACTGCGCGCCGAACAGATCAGCGACATTCCCGAAGTCATTGCACGACGCATTCCAGCGGAGATGCTGCCATGAGCGCGATCAGACATGGGTTCGAGCCAACCATGATCGAGGTGCCGCTCGACCATATTCACCCGCTGGTGCCCATCCGAGCGAAGGTGCTCGAAACGCCGAAGTTTCGGACAATCCTCAGTTCCATCCGTGAACTGGGTGTGATCGAGCCACTGGCCGTTCATCCGTCACAGAAAGGGGAAGGCCATTACGATCTGCTTGACGGTCGCCTGCGACTCGAAGCCCTGAAGCAGCTCGGACAAGCAACGGCCCGTTGCATGGTTTCGCTCGACGATGAGGGATTCACGTTCAACCGGCAAATCACCCGTATTGCATCTGTTCAAGAACATCGCATGATCCGTGCAGCGCTTGCCAAGGGTGCCTCGGAAGAGCGTATTGCCCAAGTTCTCGACATCGACGTAAAACGTGTTCGCGAGAAAGCTCACCTGCTCGACGGTATTGCACCGGAAGCAGCCCGGCTCCTGAAGGACCGACAGGTAATCCCCGCCGTATTCGGGGTGCTACGCAAGATGAAGCCGTTTCGTCAGATCGAAGCCGCCGAGATGATGATTGCCGCGAACAAATTCACGAAGCCCTACGCGGAAATGATTCTCGTGACCACACGCTCCGATGCCCTGACGGACAAGGCCAAGCCAAAAAAGCGGGAGGAAATTTCACCCGAGGATATTTCGCGCATGGAAGCAGAGATGGAACGCCTGCAACAGGACAGTATGGCAGTGGAAGACACCATCGGCGACACCATGTTATCGCTCGTCGTGGCGAAGGGGTTCATCGCTCGCTTGCTGCGCAACGAGAACATCCACGGGCATCTGAAGCGCTACCACGAAGACCTGCTGTCCAGCGTGGTGACAACAATCGAAGCGATCGCCTCAGACAACCGAGCATCCGAGAGGGAATAAGCTGTCTTGCCCCTCTACCGAGGTACAGCGGACTTCGCGGCGCTGCCGGCGACTAGATCAACAGCATAATTGCCTCGGACGTTCCACTGGAAATCTCAGAATACAGTCCGAACGAGCGAGGCCACCTCTGTTGTCCTTCGGCATACGATTTGCCCCCTATGCCGATACAGCGAAAGAGCTTCCCGATGCCTGCATCGCAAAATCCTTTCTACGTTCCGGCACGCGCGGTCTACACCTTCGCTTGGACGGTAACGGCTTGCTTATCAATGCGGCCTGCGCATCGATCTTCCCGCGCTTGCGTCCGCGTCTCATCGGCTCGTCCTTGGGCGGCGGGCTCGTCCAGAACGTATGATCCCCGTCGTCCTTCACGGAGCGGATGTAGAAATCCGGTTTCGTGACGTAAGCCGCGACGCGCGTCTCCAAGTTGTGGCGCGTTTGCTCGTCGTAATACCGCACCGAGCCAATTCCGCGAAGCTTCCCGTAGGATTGACTGTTGCAGTTGAAGTAGTTGCCTCGGCCCGCGGTGATGTTAATCTTCCAGTGCTCGCCCAAAGCTCGCGCAAGGTCTACATCACCATGCAGTTTGTCACCATTGACGAACACCAGCGCGTGGTAATGCAGCCCCATGTCGACCCCAAACTCCAGTTTGAGGGCATCTCCCAAGTACGCACGCTTCAGGCGCTTGCAACGCTTCACGTAACGTCGAAACGCGATTCGATGACGACGGACTTCTGCGTAGCTGATTGAAGCCCTATGTGCCTTCAGGTAGCTCAGGTCCAGTCGAATGATTAACAGGTGGTGATACCGGGCCTGTATCGCGCGAATGAGGGTGATCACAGACCGATAGTTCTCCGCTGCAGGACGCCAGTACCGCTTCAGTTGCATGCGAAACGCGTCACCGCGCCCTTCTTCTTGTATCCTGGTGACGATGTTATTCAATCCCGCAACGACTGCCCTTCGCTCGTCGTCGTTCAGGGTCGGCAAGTTGCCGACACGGTTACGCAAATCGAACACCGAATACACGCCCTGCGTTGCGTCCGATTGCTCGTCGCGATAGAGATTCTTCCAGAATAGGTCAACGTATGGATGCTGGCGTACGATCGGATGTTCCCGCAAGATGCTTTCCAATTCGATATTCAAGCAATCCAAGAAGGCTCTGCCGAGATCCTTCGAATCCACCTCAACGCTTTCCGGAAGCCACGGCAAGGCGCTTTCCACGAGCTTGATCGAGAACAGCGGTCGTTGCGAGTCGATGACGTCTTTCACGCATTTGGCAATACGTGACACCTCCCGCGATACAGTCCCAACCGCATCGCGATGTTCTTCTGCCCAACGATCTTTCGCGGAGTAAGTTGCCGCATTGAGCAACAGCTCTGCAATCTCCGCATCGCTGCGTCGCTCTATCAGCTTCGTCATCTGATCTACCTCTTGTGTTTTTTACATCCATCATCTTTTCGCATGCCCATCGTCACTTGAGCAAAGAATAAACGCTGTGCTTTTTCTTCACCTAAAGGGAGGAACTCCCATTGTGCGTAGCATTGCTTAATACTCTCTTGCTCATACTTCCCTATGAGTCGTACCAGACATCTCTCCTGGTCTCTTTCTACGAGGCGCACTACACCTCTCTACGAGGTATAAGAAAGGAACCGGAATTGATTGATCAATATCGCCCAGTCATCGCCGAGATCGCCTTCTTCAATCATCGTTCCCGCGCTGAGTATTCACGCATAGGATGTAGTGGTCGACTTGGTGTTTTCGTCTCATCTACGACAACGTGTCATTGCCGCACGATCGAGCGCTTGTTTGCCTCGCTGACTCTCTGTCGGCAGCTATCGTAAGCTCGCAAGCGATGACAGCACCTCGCCAACACAACGACATCGACAATGTGTCGCCCAGTGAGCCGCTGTCATCACTCATCACCTATGCCGCCAGCGTCGACGATCCGTCATCAGTGGCACCATCGGGCCGGACCAAGATGGTCGATTCCGGCACCCTCGAATTGCAACAAGGACACGTCGTGTAAGCAATGCCTGCCTCTTTCCGAATCTTCGACATCAACGTCTTGAGCGTTTGCGCGGTGATGTCGCAACCGTTCTTCTGTAGAACGTCGGCAAGTTGCTCGGGCGATGCCCCGGCTTTCCGCTTTGCATCCAGCAAGGGAAATAGCGCGCGGACGATCTCGGTTGTCGTGTACTTCTTCGGCGGTTCGTAGTCTTCGAGACTAGCCTTCAACGCATCAATGTTCAATTCACCGACTACCTCATTCATACGGCTGTCCGGTGAACGTGCCAGTGCATCCGACATTGGACTATCAGTTCCACTGACGTTACCTGTTTTTACGTTCATGTTCATTTTAGCTTCCAGCAAGACTTACTCGGGTGCCACAACCGATTAACGGCCGGCACCCGAGGCATGTACTATTCATTGACGATACGGCTACGCCCTGTTGACGCAGTTGCCGCGTGAGCCAACCACTTTGCAGCGGCCGATGCGAACACCGTGCTCAGGACCGTTTCGTCACTCGGACGGAAAATGCAGAAAGCGGGCAAGGCTAATGAGACTCGCGGGAGAGCGTTATCAGGTAAGGCAAAGAGCTAATTCTGATATGGCCAAGAGCTATCTCCGATATGCCTCGTCGCTCGCCACGCTGCGACGGAGAAGCCTTACTCCGACTTCTTCTGTAATTTGGTTCGCGCCTTGCCCTGGGGTACCGCAGGCGCCACCATCTGCGCGCGACCTGTGCCGAAGCGCTTAAAGCCCGACAACGGTTGCACGCACACATACCGGTCACGTCGAGCCAAGCGGCATAAAAAGCGCGTCAGCGCCTCTCGTTTTTCCGCATCATCGTGATTGATCTTGCTGATCAAGTCAGCATCCCCCGAAAATTTCCGCGATGTACTGCTCATGTTGCGGAACTGACCTCGACCGTCCGTGATCCCGTCAACCCAGTATTGGCCGATGTGTTCCCCCAACGCGCCACCTGCTGCTGCCAGCGAACCATCGAACAAAAACACAACACGCAGGTAGTACCCGGTATAGGAGCAATCAAGCCGCCATACATAACCCACCATGTTCCCGAAGATTGACCGCTTCGAGCGCATGTTGCGAAAGAGACGATCACGGTCCCCAATCACCTCGGTCACGTCATGTTGCCTCAGCGCCTCCGGCAAGGCATCGACTGTATCTTCACGACGATACAGGCACGCCATGTCATCGGCCTCTTCTTTGGCTACCATTTCTGCGACTTCATGCAACCGCAACTCGTCGACGCAAGATTTCTTGTAGAACAACTGCATTTCCACAGGAACGATCGAACTATTGCGGCTAAACAGCGCGCCAATATAGTTCAACACACTCTTCTCGTTTCCGTTACTAGAGTTTTCCCAATCGTTCATCTGGCTGACGATGCCGATACGAGCCCCCTCTTCGCGCAGAAACGCGATGAACTCCTCGAACACCTCTGCCTCTATACGGTCTTTATCGAAAGGAAGGTTTCGATTTCTTCGAAGACAGCGACGAATCTCGTGCGTCGCGAAGCAGTCGAAAAGCAGCCTCAACTGAGGCGAGAAATGAAAGCCGCGCGAGTACACACGAACCATTGCCCCCAAAAGGTCGAACCCCCTCGCGAGGGGGGACGACGCCACCGCCACTTTCCGGCCTTTGCGGGCTTGAATCTTGAAAGCCACGTCTTTCGTCCGGATCACTCCATCCATGAACCTCACCGCGAACACCAGCGCCCCTAAGTTTCGGCCAAGCAGAATTTCACTGCCGTGGTCACCCCACACGCTGTTAGCTGACCTGTTGACATCACGGGAATCATCAACCAGATCCTTGATCCGGCCTGCTTGAAACCAATCTTCTTTTGCTGCCATATCGTTCACCTGTTATTTATTCGCTGCCATCCACATCCGTTATGGCACCCGTTATTAGTTACGCGTAGCCACCAGTTGGTGGCTACGAACATGTTTGCTTGGCGCGATCAATCGCACGGAAATTTTGTCGATATTTAGACTTTCTTACTTTGCATTCCTATCTAATTTATTCACTATCCTCGCCTCGACTACGAACTGGCTTGCGTTACTTCCTACCTCACCCCTCTGGTACAAGGGGCAGGGACTGGGGCAGAGTCGATCAGATCAACGTACGAAAAGACCAAGGATTCACAACCGATTGCGTGTGAAAGTAGGCAGGATTAAGTTCAATCCATGCTGTCTTGCCCGGAGAGATTCGGGCATAGCCGGACGAACAAATCACCGTCAACGCTCGCACTGCTGCAGCCCTACTCAATCCCATGTCCGGTGCGTACGCAAGTAAATCGCAACGTTTGATGGTCAGTTGCCGAGTTCGGTACACAAACCCATGCAACCATTGCACAAGGCAGTCGGCTTCTTCGAACTCCCGTGGCATAGTTGGCTTCGGCTGAAAACGGCGCTTGTAGTGCTCCGTGAACCACAAACCAATTGCCTCTGCTTGCTCCAACTCTTCTGCCGATACATCACCGGGAACATCCTCGAACACATGCATTCCGGCGGCCAACCGCGCGATGTTTTCGGTCTGACGAGCAGCGTGCTCCACAAGATCCTCCAGATCACCGCCACGTAGCCCACGCACTCGGTAGCCTTCGGCAATCTCTTTCAGGAGTCGAATAGCATCTGGCTGAAACTTAACGAGCCCTCGCCGCGCTCGTCCACACATGATTTCGACCCACAGGTTAAGAAGACGTCGACAGTTTTCATCCCAGATGCGCGAATCAACTGGGACAAGATCGAGTGCGACCGGCTCGCCTGCGTATTCAGCGAACTGTGTGCGCGTCGCAAGCCCTAATGCGCGTAGGCGTTTTGCATGCCGCTCGTCGAACGCGATGCGTACATGCGGCTGAGTCAACACAAGGCTCGTAAATCGCGGATCGTGAAGAATGTAGCGTCCCGTCGTCGCGCGATCGACGGAGAATGTCTGCCCGTCAAAAAACTGGACGCGCGTATTAGCATCACGGGTCATCGAACCGGTTCGGGACGATGCAAATTCGTCGTCGATCTCATTCGCAACCGGATACTTCGAGACGCGCTTGACGATCGCCGGCATCGATGCGTTGTGAATCACGTGACTGTCGATGCAGATTTCTCCGTCGACCGCGTTCGCGAGTTGCTCACGCTGAAATTCGAACATTTCACCGAACGCCGCGTTTTTTGCCTCGGTCTTACCACAACCTGACACCGCGCTCAACATCGTGTTGATACCGAACGGACCGTCTCGACCGCGTGGTGAGGACATATTCGCGACTGGATTCGCATATGCGATACCGGCATGCACAACGATCGGTCCAACGACGATTGACGGGATCCTAATCGTGTCGACGAGAGAATCGTAGAGGCTTCGCATTCTCGTTCCGAGAGCCTCAGTCGGAAAGCGCTCGGGGTTAATTGGCAGATGGAAGCCGCGGTTGTATCGCGCGTACATTTAAGCCCCCTCGATCAGTGCACGGACCAAGTCAGCCCTCCAATACAAACGCCGGTTAGCTGATTTTCGTGGCACGACGGATAAATAGCGGCCATAGTTGGAATACGCCTTGCGCAGCGTCTGAGGACGCAGGCCAAGGAAATCTGCAGCCTCTTCAGTCGTGAAGTATTCCCGCCCGTTCGAAGCGGGGGAAGTATGGGCCGAGGTGCCGCTCCAGGGACGAGCAGATTCGACCTCATCGGAACGGTTGTCGGCGTGGAGGAGAACCGGACGCGGCGGCTCGTTTACGGATTGACGGCGATCGGGAATCGTCGCTGCCTTGATGGCGTTCTGGTGCATCTGTCGCTCCTAGCAAAATACGAAACAAGGGGTTTCGCGCCGCATGAACCGAGAGATCCTGATCAACCTCTTTCGACCAGATTCAACCTAGGTCCATGCGAACAGCTTGGAACCAACTTTAGCGAGATGCAGACGGACAGACAGCCTTACGTCGAGTTACGTCAGTTTATGTATTTGTCTTGCGGATTACGCGCATCCGGCTCTGCATGTCCTTGATCGTGAAAATTTGAATCTCGCCCTCATCATTCACCCATTTAACTTCCTGGCCATCGTCCGTAGCTGAGTGGAGCGGTCTCGGTGGCGGTTTCCTCTGCGCAAGCTCAACAAGCGCATGCAGAATGGAATGAGGACTATCACGATCGTGGGCAATTTGCCAAGCCATCGCGAGTGTCGCGGCTAGCGGGCCACGAAATTTTGGACGTCTCTCTGCACGAGATACCGCCGACGTGGGAATCTGAGCCGGAGCAGATTCCCGCACCTCGGAGAACGGAAGCACCGACACCAGCGTGTTCGGAATTCGTTGCACCAGGAGAAAGTCGATGAGTTCGTCTGGATCGAAACCGATCAATCGGATCCGCGGAGTCGTCGGCAGATCACGGAACCGCGGGGCAGACGAAGGCTCATGGGCCGACCAGCGCGAACCATTGAACATGGCTTGGCGACGTTGCGCTTCGCGCGCCGAGGACTCCCATTTCGCCATGTCCGCCAGAAGCGCTAGCCCCTCTTCGCGCGCCGCGGTACTCTGCCAATAGGTTTCCCCTCTTCCAGTCGTCGCGTCGAACCAGCGCAAGCGGTGACCAGCCGGTGTGTTGGCAATGTTCACGCCAAGTATGTCGGCTGCTCGTGAGGTTCGAAATAGCTGTTTGCGGGAAGTTGCAGCAACTCTTGCTTCAAAGGCGGCAACATCCCCCAGCTCCTTGTCCGCCAGTACAACCTGATCGAGTTCATTATCCGGAATTTGGATGCAGTTCGCGACCATCTGTATCGTTTCGGATAAAGACAGAAAATTGCGATAGAGAGACTCTCGCTCCCCCATCCTCTTCCGTTCACCTGCCTCTGCTCTAGCGGCAGCAATGCGTTCTTGTTGCGATTTTGTATCTGTCATGGCCCCGTCGTCGCATTGGAATAACTGGCGGCGCCGGGTCGGCACCGTCATCCACGGATTTTACGTGTGCCAAACTAACAATGAGACGAGCTACGGTCGGCCAGCGAGCGTCTTCTCGCTGGCAGCAGCAAGTGCGCTTGGGGACGGGTAGCGCTCAAGCAGATCGAGCACCGCAGGATGGTCGAGGCGCGGTCCGAGAACTCGCTCGAGCGCCGGATGGATTTGAGTAAGCAAGCCGCGAATGCGGTTGCTGGTCTGCGTGACCTGAGCGGCGAGGTCGTCATCGAAGCCGCACAGCATGGTGAGCTCGGCGAGTTGCTCGTCGGCCAGTCGAAGCGAGCGCAGCGTATGCGGCATCGAGCGAGCGGCTTCGGCGATGATCGGGGCATCGCGGGCATCGGTCTTGGCTTCGCCAGTGCGCAGATCGGCAATGCGGCGCATGGCCAGTCCGGGCAGATAGGCGACGAGTACGCCCTCAGCTCGGGCGACGGCTACAGGAAGTGCACCGATGGTGGAAGGCTGATCGACGACGAATAGCGTGGATCAAGGCAGACCGAAAATGCCTACACAACACCTACACCGAACTCATAAAACAAAAAGCCCAGCCATGTAGGCTGGGCTAAGTGCTTGTTTTATATGGTGCCGGCTGCAGGACTCGAACCCGCCACCTGATGATTACAAATCAACTGCTCTACCAGATGAGCTAAGCCGGCGTAAGCGCGAGATTCTACCTCATTTCACGATCTTGAGGCGAGGTCTGCTGCCGCCTTTCGAGCCATCCCCGTCGGTTTTCGGCGGTTCGTCAGCGCCTTCGGACGGTTCTTCGTTCGCACCTTGATCGGCAACCGGCGCCAGCACGACAGGCGACTCGTCGCGCCGCACCTCATCGGCCTGCTCGGCATCGTCCTCGAACGCGCCCGAATCCGCGCCCTCGCCCGCCACCGCATCGACCTGGAACGCCATCCCCTGGCCGTTCTCGCGCGCGTAGATCGCGAGCACGTTGGCCACCGGAATCTCGATCTTGTGCGCCTTCCCGGAGAACCGGGCGGTGAACTCGATCCACTCGTTACCCATCTGCAGCTGGCTCGTCGCCTCGAAGCTGATGTTGAGCACGATCTCGCCGTCACGCACGAACTGACGCGGCACGCGCGTCGAGTTGTCGACCCTCACCGCGATATGCGGCGTGTAACCGTTATCGGTGCACCACTCGTACAGCGCGCGCAGCAGATAAGGCTTCGTTGAAATCTCTTGCATCACAATCCTCGAACCCGGAGCGGGCACGCGGCACGCCGCGCCGCCCGCTCCGTCTTGCCCTCATTGCATCATCAACGACGCATGACCTTTTCGGACGGCGTCAGTGCTTCGATATAGGCCGGACGGCTGAAGATCCGCTCGGCATACTTCATCAGCGGCGCGGCGTTCTTCGACAGTTCGATGCCGTAGTGATCCAGACGCCACAGCAGCGGCGCGATCGCGACGTCGAGCATCGAGAACTCCTCGCCGAGCATGTACTTGTTCTTCACGAAGATCGGCGCGAGTTGCGTCAGGCGATCGCGGATCGCGAGGCGTGCCTTCTCGTGGTTCTTCTCCGCTGCCTTGCCCTTCTCGTTCTCGAGCGTGCTGACGTGAACGAACAGCTCCTTCTCGAAGTTGAGCAGGAACAGGCGTGCACGGGCGCGCTGCACCGGGTCGGCCGGCATCAGTTGCGGGTGCGGGAAGCGCTCGTCGATGTATTCGTTGATGATGTTCGATTCGTACAGGATCAGGTCGCGTTCGACCAGAATCGGCACCTGACCGTACGGGTTCATCACCGAGATGTCTTCCGGCTTGTTGAACAGGTCGACGTCACGGATCTCGAAATCCATCCCCTTCTCGAACAGCACCAGCCGGCAACGCTGGGAGAACGGGCAAGTTGTGCCGGAATACAGAACCATCATATTTGCGTTTCCTCAAAAAAGCCGAGGGCCGGCACGCGGCGCAACCCCTTTCACGGGTTCCGCCTTGCGCCGGCCCCACGCCGGTCAGGCGTGTTTACTTGATATCTTTCCAGTACGCGGCATTGAGCCGCCAGGCCAGGAAAGTCAGGACACCGAGAAAGACCAGCACCCACACGCCGAGGCGTTTGCGGGTCTGCTGGGCCGGCTCGGACATCCATGTCATATAGGCCACCAGGTCGGCCACCGCAGCATCATAGTCCGGCGGCGACAACGTCCCCGGCGTGACCTGCTGGAAGCCGACGAGCGTGTGGACCTTCTCGCCCGTCTCCTCGTCCGTCTTGTCTTCGAATTTGGCAGTGCGCTGCCCCTGCAGTTGCCACAATACATGGGGCATGCCGACGTTCTCGAACACCGCGTTGTTCCAGCCGCTCGGCCGCGTATCGTCGCGGTAGAAACTCCGCAGATACGTGTACAGCCAGTCGCGACCGCGCGCCCGCTCCTCGACCGACAGGTCGGGCGGCGTCGTGCCGAGCCAGTTCTTCGCGTCTTCGGGCCGCATCGCGACGGACATCGTGTTCCCGACCTTGTCGGTCGTGAACAGGAGATTCGTTTCGATCTCCTTCTGGGATATGCCCAGATCCGTCAGACGGTTGTAGCGCATCAGGTTCGCGCTGTGGCAGTTCAGGCAATAGTTTACAAACAATTGCGCGCCGTGCTGAAGCGAAACGAGATTTTCCGTGTTATCGGGCGCCCGGTCGAGCGGAAAATTACCCTCCGCGCGCACGGCCGGCGCCGCCAGCAGCGCGACGGCCGTCGCCCCGATCAGCGCGAGCGTCGAAAGCAGTTTCTTCATGTCGTTCTCTCCTCGCTCTCGTTAATGGGGCTTGAAGCGCACCCGCTCCGGCGGCTGCTTGAACGTGCCAAGCGGCGTCCAGACGGGCATGCCGAGGAAGAACGCGAAGTAGATCAGCGCACAGCCCTGCGCGATCAGCGTCGAGACCGGCGATGGCGGCCGCGTGCCGAGGAACGCGAGGATCAGGAACGCCGCGACGAAGATCCCGAGGAACACCTTGTGGAACAGCGGCCGGTAGCGGATCGACTTCACCGGGCTGCGGTCGAGCCACGGCAGGAAGAACAGCGTGATCACCGCCGAGCCCATCACGACGACGCCCCAGAACTTCGATTCCGTCAGGAACATGAACACGACGATCGCCGCGGCCAGCACCGGCAGCCCGACCTTCCACTTGCCGCGCGCGCGGATCAGCGCGAGCACGCCGAGCAGCGCGATCACGATCATCAGCACGATCTTGAACGGATCGGTGGTCGCGCGCAGCATCGCGTAGAACGCGGTGAAGTACCACACCGGCGCGATTTCCGGCGGCGTCTGCAGCGGATTCGCCGGGACGAAGTTGTTCGACTCGAGGAAGTAGCCGCCCATCTCCGGCGAGAAGAACACGATCAGCGCGAACACCATCAGGAACACGCAGACGCCGAAGAAATCGTGCACCGAGTAGTACGGGTGGAACGGGATGCCGTCGAGCGGAATGCCGTCCGCGTCCTTCTTCGCCTTGATCTCGATGCCGTCCGGGTTGTTCGACCCCACTTCGTGGAGCGCGACGAGGTGCGCGATCACGAGGCCGACCAGCACGAGCGGAATCGCGATCACGTGGAACGCAAAGAAGCGGTTCAACGTGACGTCGGACACCACGTAGTCGCCGCGGATCCACAACGACAGGTCCGGGCCGACGAACGGAATCGCCGAGAACAGGTTCACGATCACCTGCGCGCCCCAGAACGACATCTGGCCCCACGGCAGCAGGTAGCCGAAGAACGCCTCGGCCATCAGGCACAGGAAGATCGCGCAGCCGAAGATCCACACGAGTTCGCGCGGCTTGCGGTACGACCCGTACATCAGCCCGCGGAACATGTGCAGGTACACGACGACGAAGAACATCGACGCACCGGTCGAGTGCATGTAGCGGATCAGCCAGCCCCACGGCACCTCGCGCATGATGTACTCGACCGACGCGAACGCGAGCGTCGAATCGGGCTTGTAGTTCATCGTGAGGAAGATGCCCGTGACGATCTGGTTGACGAGCACCAGCAGCGCGAGTGAGCCGAAGAAGTACCAGAAGTTGAAGTTCTTCGGCGCGTAGTACTCGGAAACGTGCTTCTTCCAGGTGGACGTGAGCGGGAAGCGCTGGTCGACCCAGCCGGTGAGACCTGTCGTGGAGACTTCCTTGTTGTCGGCCATCACGCTTCTCCTTTCTCGTCCTTGCCGATCACGAGGGTCGTCGCCGACGTGAACATGTAGGGCGGGATGTCGAGATTCTGGGGCGCCGGCTTGTTCTTGAACACGCGGCCGGCGAGGTCGTAGGTCGAACCGTGGCACGGGCACAGGAAGCCGCCCGGCCAGTCGTCCGGCAGGTTCGGCTGCGGACCCGGCGTGAAGCGTTGGCTAGGCGTGCAGCCGAGGTGCGTACACACGGCCATCACGACGAGAATGTTCTTGCGATCGGCCCGCGAGCGATATTCGTTCGCGCAATACGCGGGCAACGGCATCGAATACGGGGATTTCGAGGTCGGATCGGCCACTTCCTTGTCGGCCTTGACGACGTCGGCCAGCATCGAATCGGTGCGATTCAGGATCCAGACGGGTTTGCCGCGCCACGGCACCGTGACCATCTCGCCGGGCTTCAGGCCGCTGATGTCGACCTCGACCGGTGCTCCGGCCGCTTTCGCTTTCGCGGACGGCGCAAGCGACGCCGCGAAAGGTATGACGGTGGCTACGCCTCCCACGCCACCTGCTACGGATGTCGCAATCAGCCAGGTACGGCGGCCGCTGTCGACGCGTTTCTCTTCCTTGTCTCGCATCACACGCCCCACTTCTGAGTTGGATTTTCCGTCACGACTTTTCATTCCGCCGCTAGTTTGCGCGAATGGAGTCGCCATTTACAAGGCCCGGAGACGAAAATCCCTTCGAAGTAATTGATAGTTAAGGGTTTTCCCCCACTATCGGAGCGATTAAATCATTTCTCTTTTAAGCATGCGCTACATTGCGAAATTTCGATGCACCGCCGCAAATCCGGCGTTCAGACCGGATTATGAATATCGATAAAAAGGTGTTCGAGATCGAATTCTTCGGACAAGTGGGCGCCGAGCGCCTGGATTCCGTAGCGCTCGGTCGCGTGGTGCCCTGCCGCAACGAACGCGACGCCGCTCTCGGCCGACGCGTGCGTGACGGATTCCGACACCTCGCCGGTCAGGAACACGTCGGCGCCCGCGTCGATCGCCGCGTCGAAATAGCTTTGCGCGGCGCCCGTACACCATGCGATGCGGCGCAACTGCATCTCCGGATCGCCGAGCACGAGCGGCGTGCGGCCGAGCGTGCGCTCGACCTTCGCGACGAAGTGCTCGAGCGAGACGGGCATCGGCAGCGTGGCCATCCAGCCGAGGTCGCCGTCGCCGAAACGCTGCTCGCCGAGCAGCCCGAGCTTCTCGCCGAGCTGCGCGTTGTTGCCGAACTCGGGGTGCGCGTCGAGCGGCAGGTGGAATGCGAACAGGTTCAGGTCGTTCGCGAGCAGCAGCTTCAGCCGCTGGTACTTTCGGCCGGTGATCTGCGGCGCCTCGTTGCGCCAGAAATAGCCGTGATGGACGAGCACCGCATCCGCGCCCCATTCGAGCGCGGCTTCGAGGAACGCGACCGACGCCGTCACGCCGGTAGCGATCTTCTCGATCTTGCGGCGCCCCTCGACCTGGAGGCCGTTCGGGCAATAGTCCTTGAAGCGCGCGATTTCAAGGGTATTGTTCAAGTACAATTCAAGTTCGATCCGATCCATATAAACCTCTAATCCTTTCAGATGCTTAGACGCTTCTGGCTGTTCTTCGCGCAGGCGGTGACCGTACTGCTCGCGCTGATGTTCATCGTCGTGACGCTCAAGCCGCAATGGCTGCAACGGCAAGGACAGCTCGGCAAGCAGCTCGCCACGCCGATCGTCGCGCTGCGCGAAGTCGCACCGGGCATCGGCGGCGCCCCCGCGACCACGTCGTACGCCGAGGCCGCGCAAAAGGCGATGCCCGCCGTCGTCAACGTCTTCTCCAGCAAGGACGGCTCGCTGCCGCCCGATCCGCGCGCGAAGGATCCGCTGTTCCGCTACTTCTTCGGCGACCGCAATGCGCGCAAGCAGCACGACGAGCCGGCCGCCAACCTGGGCTCGGGCGTTATCGTGAGCCCTGAAGGTTACATTCTAACGAACCAGCACGTCGTGGACGGCGCCGACCAGATCGAAGTCGCGCTCGCCGACGGCCGCACGGGCACCGCGAAGGTGATCGGCAGCGACCCGGAAACCGACCTCGCCGTGCTGAAGATCAACATGACGAACCTGCCGACGATCACGCTCGGCCGTTCCGACCAGTCGCGGGTCGGCGACGTCGTGCTCGCGATCGGCAACCCGTTCGGCGTCGGCCAGACGGTCACGATGGGGATCATCAGCGCGCTCGGCCGCAATCACCTCGGCATCAACACGTTCGAGAACTTCATCCAGACCGACGCGCCGATCAACCCGGGCAACTCGGGCGGCGCGCTGGTCGACGTCAACGGCAACCTGCTCGGCATCAACACGGCGATCTACTCGCGCTCGGGCGGCTCGCTCGGCATCGGCTTCGCGATCCCCGTGTCGACCGCGCGCACCGTGCTCGAAAGCATCATCACGACGGGCTCGGTCACGCGCGGCTGGATCGGCGTCGAGCCGCAGGACGTCACGCCGGAAATCGCCGAATCGTTCGGGCTCCAGCAGAAGTCGGGCGCGATCGTCGCGGGCGTGCTGCAGGGCGGGCCGGCCGACAAGGCCGGCATCAAGCCGGGCGACATCCTCGTGAGCGTGAACGGCGACGACATCACCGACACGACGAAACTGCTGAACACCGTCGCGCAGATCAAGCCGGGCACGCCGACCAAAGTGCACGTCGTGCGCAAGGGCAAGGAGTTCGACGTGAAGGTCGTGATCGGCAAGCGGCCGCCGCCGCCGAAGCAGGCGCTCGACGAACAGGACAGCGACAGCGAATGACCTCCGGCGGGCGGCGTACCGGCGCCGCTTGCCAGCCAAGGACGGAAACAAAAAAGGGCAGCCTGATCGGCTGCCCTGTTGCTTTGGTCCGGCGGCGTTGCTTCGGCATGCCTTCTTCACGGTGAAGAAGCTGCGGGCGCCCTCGCGATCTGTACCATCCGGTCGGCCCGGCCGGCTTCAACGCTGTCGAGGGGCCGTATCGACGACCGCGATCATGCCGGCCGCCGCGCACCGGTCCCGTATCAACTCGCGGCGCCGTTCTCCGCCTCGGGTTCTTCCGTCGGCTTCGGTACGAAGAATCGCGCGGCCAGCAGCCCGATCTCGAACAGCACGACGAGCGGCAACGCGAGCATCAGCTGCGAGAACACGTCCGGCGGCGTGACGACCGCCGCGACGACGAACGCGCCGACGATCACGTACGGCCGCATCTCCTTCAGCTTCTTCAGCGTCAGCACGCCCATCCGGACGAGCAGCACGACGACGATCGGCACCTCGAACGTGACGCCGAACGCGATGAACATCCCGAGCACGAAGCTCAGGTAGTTGTCGATATCGGTCGACATCTCCGCGCCGAGCGGCGCGTTGTAGTGCGCCATCACGCGGAAGATCGTCGGGAACACGAGGAAGTACGCGAACGCCATCCCGCACAGGAACAGCACATAGCTGCTGCCGACGAGCGGCGCGACGAGCTTCTTCTCGTGCTGGTACAGCCCCGGCGCGACGAACGCCCAGATCTGGTACAGCACGATCGGCAGCGCGATCACGAGCGCGACGAGCATCGTGACCTTCATCGGCACGAAGAACGAGCCGGTGACGTCGGTCACGATCATCCTGCCGCCCTTCGGCAGGTTTTCCATCAGCGGCCGCGCGAGCAGCCGGAAGATGTCGGGCGCCCAGTACACGAGCCCGAGGAACACGACGATCACGGCCAGCCCCGCGCGAATGATGCGGTCGCGAAGCTCGACGAGATGGGAAATGAAGGTTTCTTCCGGGGCGTCGCCCGGGTTCTGCTGGGGGTCGCTCACACCGGCCCTCGGTAGGATTGACGAGCGAGCATGCGCTCGGCTCAGAAGAAGCGCGTCGGCCGGCGCAGGCTGGCCGGCTGGTGGCGCGCGACACGCGCGGCGCCCGACTGCACGTGCGTGCGGCGGGTCGTCGCGCGCTTGTACCAGACAGGCGTCGCCGCCTGTTTCACACGCCAGTTGCGACGCTTCGGCGCGAGCGCGGCCGTGCTGCCGCGCCACGACGGCGCCGCGGGCGTGTCGGAGCCGTACGTACCGGCATCGACCGAGCCTTCGTTAAGGCCGCCGACCGCGGAGTTCCACGTGTCGTTCAGCTCCTTCTCGTGCTCGCGCAGGTTGTCGTGAATCGTCGTCTCGACATTGCGCGCGGCCGTCTCGAAATCGGTCTTCATCGTCCGCAACGCGTCGAGTTCGATTTCGCGCGAGACCTCGGCCTTCACGTCGTTGATGTACCGCTGCGCGCGGCCGAACAGTGCGCCGGCCGTACGCGCGACGCGCGGCAGGCGCTCGGGGCCGAGCACCACGAGCGCGACGACGCCGATCAGCGCCATCTTCGAAAGACCGAGATCCAGCATCGCGAATGCCTGTCAGCGTGCCGGCGTTACGCCTTGTTCGAGTCGGAACGCGTCGTTTCCTTCGCGTTGACGTCGACCGAGCCGTTGCGCGGCAGCTGCTGCGCGTCCGCCGGCGTCTCGCCGTCCTTCATGCCGTCCTTGAAACCCTTCACGGCGCTGCCGAGGTCGTTGCCGATGTTGCGCAACTTCTTCGTACCGAAAACCAGCGCGACGATCAGCAGCACGATCAGCCAGTGCCAAATGCTCAATCCACCCATGATGAAACCTCTCCTCAACCACGCCGCGTCGCGGCGCAAATCGCCGGCGGCACGCCGGCTTCGACTATCGATGCGGGGAAACGCCCCGCGACGTCAACCCATCCGCAGCCAGGGGCGCGGGCCGGCCAGAATGTGCGCGTGCAGGTGGTAAACCTCCTGCCCGCCGCCGGGCCCCGTGTTGATCACCGTGCGAAAACCGGTTTCGCCACCCGTGTACGCGACGCCGAGCTGGTCGGCCAGACGCGCGACCAGCAGCATCAGCCGGCCGAGCATCGGCGCGTCGGCCTCGCTCGCCGCCGACAGCGTCGGCACGTGCCGGCGCGGAATCACGAGCACATGCGTCTCGGCCGCGGGGCGGATGTCGCGGAACGCGACGAATTCGTCGTCCTCGTGCACCTTCGTGCTCGGGATCTCGCCCGCCGCGATCTTGCAGAACAGGCAATTCGGATCGTGACTCATGTTGCTCCTGCGAAACGCCCGCGCGCCGGTCAGAACCAGGCCTGCGAATCGAGCGTCTTGTTGTCGTTCAGGTACAGCCAACCTTTGATGATACGGTACAGCGTCCAAATCCACGTGACAAACATGATGACGAATCCCACGCCCACGAACATCAGCGCGAAGCCGATCACGTAGGCGATCAGCGCGCGCCAGAACGTGCGGATCTGCCACTCGAAATGGTCGGCGTACGGCGTGCCGGCCACGTCGCCGCGCTTCACGTAGTTGATGATGATCGCGATGAGGCCGGTGACGCCGCCCGTCAGCCAATGAATCGCGTAGAGGCCGTACAGCACGTGCGTCAACGTGCGCAAACCGTTCAGCCGCTCGGCGTCCGCTGCACCCGGCACCGACGGCGTCGGAAGCTGGCTCGGCGTATCGGTCATGATGCTACCCCCGTTGGATGACAATTCTTACAGCTTACCGCACTGTCGCCGGCGCGGCAGGCCGCGAGCCGTCAACCGCCGTTTTCCTCGCGCTCGCGGCGCTTGCGCAGCGCCTTTTCCTCGATGCCCGACAACCCTTCGCGGCGCTCGAGTTCGGCGATCACGTCGGCCGGGCTCAGGTCGAAATGCGACAGCATCACGAGGCAGTGGAACCACAAATCGGCCACCTCGCCGACCAGCGCCGTCGGCGCGCCGCCCTGGCGTACGTCCTTCGCGGCCAGCACGACTTCGGTCGCCTCTTCGCCGATCTTCTTCAGCACCGCGTCGTCGCCCTTGTGGAACAGGCGCGATACGTACGATTGTTCGGGGTCGCCGCCCTTGCGGCTATCGATCACGGCCGCGAGGCGCAGCAGCGTGTCTTCGGTCGATTGCGTCATTTGTAGATGTGTTCGGGGTCTTTCAGCACCGGATCGACCGCGACCCAGTCGCCGCTGTCCACCGTACCTTCGAATTTCTGGAAGAAGCACGAATGCCGGCCGGTGTGGCAGGCGATGCCCGACACCTGCTCGACCTTCAGCAGCACGACGTCCTCGTCGCAATCGAGCCGCACCTCGTGCACGTGCTGCACGTGGCCCGACTCCTCGCCCTTGAACCACAGGCGCTTGCGCGAGCGCGAATAGTAGACCGCGCGCTGCGTCTCGATCGTCTTCGCCAGCGCCTCGCGGTTCATCCACGCGAACATCAGCACGTCGTTCGTCGACGCTTCCTGCGCGATCACCGGCACGAGGCCGTTGTCGTCCCAGCGGACCTTGTCGAGCCACGCGGGCAGGGATTTCGTTTCCGTATTCATCACAGCCTCACCGCGATGCCCTGCTCGGCCATGAAGCGCTTCGCCTCGCCGACCGTGTGCTCGCCGTAGTGGAAGATGCTGGCGGCCAGCACCGCGTCCGCGCGGCCGTCCTTGATGCCGTCCGCGAGATCCTGCAGGCAGCCGACACCGCCCGATGCGATCACCGGCACCGGCACCGCGTCCGACACGCCGCGCGTGAGCGCGAGGTCGAAGCCCGACTTCGTGCCGTCGCGGTCCATGCTCGTGAGCAGGATCTCGCCCGCGCCGAGTTCGGCCATCTTGCGCGCCCATTCGATCGCATCCAGGCCCGTGCCCTTGCGGCCGCCGTGCGTGAAGACTTCCCAGCGCGGCGCCTCGCCGTCGGCCGACACGCGCTTCGCGTCGATCGCGACGACGATGCACTGCGAGCCGTACTTGTCGGCCGCGTCGCGCACGAGCTGCGGGTTCGCGACCGCCGACGAATTCATGCTGACCTTGTCCGCGCCGGCGTTCAACAGGCGCCGCACGTCCTCGACGGCGCGCACGCCGCCGCCGACGGTCAGCGGAATGAACACCTGCGACGCAACGGCTTCGATGATCGGCAGGATCAGGTCGCGCTGGTCGGAGGTCGCGGTGATGTCGAGGAACGTCAGTTCGTCGGCGCCCTGGTCGTCGTAGCGGCGGGCGATTTCGACGGGGTCGCCGGCATCGCGCAGCTCGACGAAGTTGACGCCCTTGACGACACGCCCGGCAGTCACGTCCAGGCAGGGGATGATGCGTTTAGCTAGAGCCATGATGTACGCCATAGGCCGCGGTGGAACGGCCGGTTACGGAAGCCTCGCGCGAGGCTTCCGGTCGGGGCCGCCTGCGGGCAGCCCCGGCGAACGGGACACCGCGGTTACGCGTTGTCGAGTTCGCCGTTCAGTTCGTCCGCGCGCTTTTGCGCGGCCGCGAAATCGAGATCGCCGGAGTAGATCGCACGGCCGCAGATCACGCCTTCGACGCCGTGCTCTTCCACTTCGCACAGGTTCTCGATGTCCGTGAGGTTCGACAGGCCGCCGCTGGCGATCACCGGAATGCCGACCGCCTGCGCGAGCTTCACGGTCGCCTCGATGTTGATGCCCTGCAGCATCCCGTCGCGGCCGATGTCCGTGTAGACGATCGACTCGACGCCGTAGTCCTCGAACTTCTGCGCGAGATCGATCACCTCATGGCCCGTGAGCTTGCTCCAGCCGTCGGTCGCGACCTTGCCGTCCTTCGCGTCCAGGCCGACGATGATGTTGCCCGCGAACGCGGTGCACGCGTCCTGCAGGAAGCCCGGATCCTTCACGGCCGCGGTGCCGATGATCACGTAGGACAGGCCCGCGTCGAGATACTTCTCGATCGTCTCGAGGCTGCGGATGCCGCCGCCGAGCTGAACGGGGATTTCGTCGCCGACTTCGTCGAGGATCGCTTCGATCGCCTCGAGATTCTTCGGCTTGCCGGCGAATGCGCCGTTCAGGTCGACCAGATGCAGCCGCCGGGCGCCGAGATCGACCCACTTGCGGGCCATCGCCGCCGGGTCCTCGGAGAAAATCGTGGCCTGGTCCATATCGCCCTGTTTGAGGCGCACACACTGACCGTCTTTGAGATCGATGGCCGGAATCAGCAACATAGCAATCGGGTGTCGTCGTGGAAAATGAAAAGAATCCGGCGCGCACCGGCCAAACCGGTGCCGCGCCGTCTCGCTAGTTTAGTACAACTCTTTCGGTGCTTAAGCGTGCGAGCCCCGCACGACAGGCGTTTGCGCCCTGTCAACTGTGGCTCGCGCACCACGTTCACGGCTTCCAGTGTACGAAGTTGCGATACAGACGCAACCCGACTTCCGCGCTTTTCTCGGGGTGGAATTGGGTCGCGAAGAGATTGTCCCGCGCGACCGCTGACGTAAACGGCGCGCCGTAGGCCGTTTCGCCGACCGTGTGCGCCGGGTTGTCCGGGCTCACGTAATAGCTGTGAACGAAGTAGAAATACGCGTCGTCGGGCACGCCGTCCCACAGCGGGTGCGGCTGCGACTGGCGCACGCGGTTCCAGCCCATCTGCGGCACCTTGAAGCGCGAGCCGTCGTCCTGCAGGCGGCCATCGAGCTCGAAGCGCACGACCTTGCCGGGCAGCAGGCCCAGGCCCTTCGTGTCGCCTTCCGCGCTCCAGTCGAACAGCATCTGCTCGCCGACGCACACGCCGAGCAGCGGCTTCGTGCGCGACGCCTCGATCACCGCTTCCTGCAGCCCCGATTCGCCGAGGCAGCGCATGCAGTCGGGCATCGCGCCCTGGCCGGGCAGCACGACGCGGTCGGCCGCGCGAATCGCGGCCGGCGTGTCGACGATCGCCACGTCGGCGGCCGGTTCGGCCTTCTTGAGCGCCTGCGCGACCGAGCGCAGGTTGCCCATCCCATAATCCACAATCGCAATCGAAGTTTTCATCTCAGTGCAGGCAGTAGCGCCCTCAGTCCATTGACGATGAATTCCACCGCCAGCGCCGACAGCATCAAACCCATCAGCCGCGTGGCGATGTTGATGCCGGTGCGGCCGATCCAGTTCGCGATCGGCTCGGCAAGCCGCATCGCGAAGAAACACAGCAGAGCCAGCGCCGCGCCGATCGCGACGAGCCCGGCTCGCTCATACCAGTGATGCGAGTTCGCCGCATAGATGATCACCGTGCTGATCGAGCCGGGGCCCGTCAGCAGCGGAATCGCCAGCGGCACGACCGCGATGTTGTCCTTCTGCTCGGCTTCGTGGCGCTCCTCCGGCGTCGAGCGGGTGTTGCCGGCCTGAGCGTTCAGCATGCTGATCGCCATCAGCAGCATGATGATCCCGCCGCCCACTTCGAGCGAGCCGACCGATATGCCGAAGAAGTCGATGATCTGCTGGCCGAGCAGCGTCGTCACCGTCATCACGCAGAACACCGACACCGACGCGATCCGGATCGTGCGGCGCCGCTCGTCGTCCGTCTGCTGCGCCGTCAGGCTCAGGAAGAACGGCACCGCGCCGACCGGATTGATCAGCGCGAGCAGGGAAATGAACGATTTGAGCAGATCCATCGCAAGCCGGCGCGCCGCGCCGAAGCCGTGAGGTTGTCCGTGGCGTCCTGTCCGTTCGAAAGTTAGAGGCTGCCCTTCGTCGACGGAATCTGCCCCGCCGCGCGCTCGTCGAGCTCCACCGCCGCACGCAGCGCGCGGCCGAAGGCCTTGAACACCGTTTCGAGCTGGTGGTGCGCGTTGATCCCGCGCAGGTTGTCGATGTGCAGCGTGACGCCCGCGTGGTTCACGAACCCGCGGAAGAATTCGATCGACAGGTCGACGTCGAACGTGCCGATCCGCGCGCGCGTGAACGGCACGTGGAATTCGAGACCCGGCCGGCCCGAGAAGTCGATCACGACGCGCGACAGCGCCTCGTCGAGCGGCACGTACGAATGGCCGTAGCGGCGGATGCCCTTCTTGTCGCCGATCGCCTTCGCGACGGCCTGGCCGAGCGTGATGCCGACGTCCTCGACCGTATGGTGGTCGTCGATATGCGTATCGCCATGCGCTTCGACCTCGAGATCGATCAGACCATGTCGCGCGATCTGATCGAGCATATGGTCGAGAAACGGCACGCCGGTGGCCAGCTTCTGCCGGCCCGTACCGTCGAGATCGAGCTTCACACGGATCTGCGTTTCGCTGGTATTGCGAACGACTTCCGCCACACGCATGGCAATTCCTTGATTGAGTCTGATGTAAATGGGGATTGATCGTCGCGCGCCGCCGCGCCCTGGGGTCAACCGGGCAGCGCGAGTTTCAAGGCAGCCAGCAGGCGCGCGTTTTCGTCGGGAGAACCGACGGTCAGCCGCACGCATTCGGCCAGCAACGGATGCATTTTACTCACGTTTTTGACCAGCACCCGCTCGGTGAGCAACGCATCGAACACGGCCGCCGCGTCCGGCACGCGCACCAGCAGGAAATTGCCGGCGCTCGGGAACACCGTCGCGCCCGGCAGCGCGGCCACGGCCTGCGCGAGGCGCGTGCGTTCCGCACGCAGTTCGGCCGCCTGCGCGTCGAGCACGTCGAGGTGGTCGAGCAGGAAATCGGCGGTCGCCTGGGTCAGCACGTTGATGTTGTACGGCGGGCGCACCTTGTCGAACTCGGTCAGCCAGGTCGGCAGCCCGGCGAGATAGCCGAGGCGGATTCCCGCGAGGCCGAGCTTCGACACCGTGCGCATCACGACGACGTTGTCGAACTCGGCGGCGCGCGGCAGCCACGAGCGCTCCGCGAACGGCTGGTACGCCTCGTCGATCACGATCAGGCTGTGCCGCGCGGCCGCGATGATCCGCTCGACGTCGGCTTCGTCGTACAGCGTGCCGGTCGGGTTGTTCGGGTACGCGAGATAGACGATCGCGGGCCGGTGCTCGGCGATCGCCGCAATCATTGCGTCGGCGTCGAGCGTCAGGTCGGCCTTGAGCGGCACGCCGACGAATTCGAGCTGCGCGAACTTCGCGGACAGCTCGTACATCACGAAGCCCGGCACCGGCGCGAGCACCTTCGCGCCCGGCTTCGCGCATGCCACCGACATCATGCTGATGATTTCGTCCGAACCGTTGCCGAGCAGCACGTCGCACGCGGCCGGCACGCCCATCGCACGGCGCAGCTTGTCGAGCAACGCGCCCGGGCGCGGCGCCGGGTAGCGGTTCAGCGCGACCTGCGCGAGGCGCTCGCCGAGCGCCGCCGCGAGCGGCGCCGGCAGCGAATACGGGTTCTCCATCGCGTCCAGCTTCACGAACCCGCTCGCGTCGGGCACCGGGTAGCTCGTCATTGCGAGCACGTCGCGGCGGATGATGTCTTGTGGCGTCGTCATGGTCTCAAGCCGGCGTGCGTCGCGCCGGCGTCAAATTGGTCGGCAGGGCGGCGGCTGCCGCCCTGCGCTTGGTCTCCTCGTCGTCCGGAGTCGATGCGTCGGCATCGGCTCCGGCGCGCGGGTCACCCCTTCATCCGGAGTTCGGCGCTGCGCGCGTGCGCCTGCAACCCTTCGCCGTATGCGAGTTCGGAAGCAATCTCGCCCAGCGTCTGCGCACCTTCAGCGCTGACTTCGATCAGGCTCGAGCGCTTGATGAAGTCGTACACGCCGAGCGGCGACGAGAAGCGCGCGGTGCGCGAGGTCGGCAGCACGTGGTTCGGGCCGGCGCAGTAGTCGCCGAGGCTTTCGCTCGTGTAGCGGCCGAGGAAGATCGCGCCGGCGTGGCGGATCTGCTGGCCCCATTGCTGCGGCTCCAGCGCGGAAATCTCGAGGTGCTCCGGCGCGATGTCGTTCGCGATCCGGCACGCTTCGGTCATGTCGCGCACCTTGATCAGCGCGCCGCGACCTTCGAGCGACGCGCGGATCACGTCCTGGCGCGGCATCGTCGGCAGCAGCTCGTCGATCGCCTTCTCGACGCGCTCGAGGAACGCGGCGTCCGGGCACAGCAGGATCGACTGCGCGAGTTCGTCGTGTTCGGCCTGCGAGAACAGGTCCATCGCGACCCAGCTCGGATCGGTCGTGCCGTCGCACAGCACGAGGATTTCCGACGGTCCGGCAATCATGTCGATGCCGACCGTGCCGAACACGCGGCGCTTGGCCGACGCGACGTACGCGTTGCCCGGCCCGCAGATCTTGTCGACCGCCGGCACCGTGGCCGTGCCGTACGCGAGCGCGCCGACCGCCTGCGCGCCGCCGATCGTGAACACGCGATCGACGCCGCCGAGCAGCGCCGCGGCGAGCACGAGGTCGTTCTTCACGCCGTCCGGAGTCGGCACGACCATCACGATCTCGCCGACGCCCGCGACCCGCGCGGGAATCGCGTTCATCAGCACCGACGACGGATAGGCGGCCTTGCCGCCCGGCACGTACAGGCCGACGCGGTCGAGCGGCGTGACCTTCTGGCCGAGCACCGTGCCGTCGCTTTCCGTGTACTGCCAGCTATGGGTGCCGCACTCGATCTTCTGTTTCTCGTGATACGCCCGCACGCGTGCGGCGGCGGCTTCCAGCGCCGCGCGCGCCTTCGGCGCGAGGCCGTCGAGCGCCGTCTGCAGCGCGTCCTGCGGCAGTTCGAGCGCGGCGACGCTGCTGGCGTCCAGCCGATCGAAGCGGTTCGTGTACTCGAGCACCGCGGCGTCGCCGCGCGACTTCACGTCGGCGAGAATCTGCGCGACCGACTGCTCGATCGCTTCGTCCTCGCTCGCCTCGAACGCGAGCACCGCACGCAGCGCGGCGTCGAAGCCGTCGCTGGTCGAATCGAGTTTGCGGATGGTGATGGCCATGGAAGTTCCGTTACGGTGATGCGCTCAATTGCCATTCTGCGACGCGCGTTCGAACGCGTCGAGAATCGGCTTGAGCGCCGCGCGCTTCAACTTCAGCGCAGCCTGGTTCACGACGAGGCGCGACGAGATCGCCATGATCTCCTCGACCTCGACCAGATTGTTCGCCTTCAGCGTGCCGCCCGAGCTGACGAGGTCGACGATCGCGTCGGCCAGCCCGACGAGCGGCGCCAGTTCCATCGAGCCGTACAGCTTGATCAGGTCGACGTGCACGCCCTTCGCGGCAAAGTGTTCGCGTGCCGTTTCGACATACTTGGTCGCGACCCGCAGGCGCGCGCCCTGGCGCACCGCGTTCGCGTAGTCGAAACCGGCCGGCACGGCCACCGACATCCGGCAGCGTGCAATGTTCAGATCGATCGGCTGGTAGAGGCCCGAGCCGCCGTGCTCGACCAGCACGTCCTTGCCGGCCACGCCGAAGTCGGCCGCGCCGTATTCGACATAGGTCGGCACGTCGCTCGCGCGCACGATGATCACGCGCAGGTTCGGATCGGTCGTCGGCAGGATCAGCTTGCGCGACGTTTCCGGATCCTCGGCCACCTGCACGCCGGCGGCCGCCAGCAGCGGCAGGGTTTCCTCGAAAATCCGGCCCTTCGACAGGGCGAGGGTCAGCGGCGCGGTCATGCTTGGCTCCCGGAGAGGCGGCGCACGTTCGCGCCGACGGCGGTCAGTTTGGTTTCCATGCGGTCGTAGCCGCGGTCCAGGTGATAGATGCGGTCGACGAGCGTTTCGCCTTCGGCGCGCAGCCCGGCGATCACGAGGCTCGCCGACGCGCGCAGGTCGGTCGCCATCACGTTCGCGCCGGACAGCTTGTCGACGCCCGTCACGAGCGCCGTGTTGCCGTCGATCGTGATGTTCGCGCCGAGCCGGTTCAGCTCCTGCACGTGCATGAAGCGGTTCTCGAAGATGGTCTCGACGACCTGCGCGGTGCCCGTCGCGACCGAATTGAGGGCCATGAACTGCGCCTGCATGTCGGTCGGGAACGCCGGGTATTCCGACGTGCGGATCGTCACCGCCTGCGGGCGGCGGTCCATCTTCACGCGCAGCCAGCTGTCGCCTTCCTCGATCGACACGCCGGCCTCGCGCAGCTTGTCGATCACCGCGTCGAGGATGTGCGGGCGCACGCCCGTCAGCATCACGTCGCCGCCCGCCGCCGCGACCGCGCACAGGAACGTGCCGGCCTCGATGCGGTCGGGAATCACCGAATGGCGTGCGCCGTGCAGCCGCTCGACGCCCTGGATCACGAGGCGGTCGGTGCCGATGCCGTCGATTTTCGCGCCCATCGCGACCAGCAAGTGTGCGAGATCGCTCACTTCCGGCTCGCGCGCCGCGTTCTCGATCACCGTCTCGCCGTCGGCCAGCGTCGCGGCCATCAGCAGGTTTTCCGTCCCCGTCACCGTGATCATGTCGGTCACGATGCGCGCGCCCTTCAGGCGCTTCGCGCGTGCCTCGATGAAGCCGTGCTCGATGCTGATCTCGGCGCCCATCGCCTGCAGGCCCTTGATGTGCTGGTCGACCGGCCGCGCGCCGATCGCGCAGCCGCCCGGCAGCGACACCTTGGCCTCGCCGAAGCGCGCGAGCAGCGGCCCGAGCACGAGGATCGACGCGCGCATCGTCTTGACGAGCTCGTACGGCGCGACGAGATTGTCGACGCGCGATGCGTCGAGCTGCACGCGGCAGCCGTCCGTTTCGCTCTTCACGCCCATCTGGTTCAGTACCTTCAGCGTGGTGCGCACGTCCTTCAGGTTCGGCACGTTGTCGAGTTCGACCGGCTCGGCGCTGAGCAGCCCCGCGCACAGGATCGGCAGCGCGGCGTTCTTCGCGCCCGACACGACGATCTCGCCCGACAACCGGCGACCGCCTTCGATCACCAGCTTGTCCATCCCATGTCCCTGCGATTCCCCGTTGGCGGCCGGGTGTGCCGTGGCGACGCTCTGGACGGCGTCGCGCTCGTTGACGGTGACTTGCACTCAGTGGTTCCGGTTTATGCGTTCTGCCATTCGGCGGGCGTCAGCGTCTTCATGCTGAGCGCGTGGATTTCCTGCTTCATGCGATCGCCGAGCGCCGCATAGACGAGCTGGTGCCGCTGGATCGGCCGCTTGCCTTCGAAGGCCGCCGACACGATCGTCGCGAAGAAATGCTGGCCGTCGCCTTCGACTTCCAGATGAGTGCAGGCGAGACCGCCGGCGATGTATTGCTTGACCTGTTCGGGAGTCGGCAACATGAGGGGCTCCTGTCGGCGCGCGCCGCCCGTGGCGGCCGCCGCCGTCGATATCAATGACGCAGTTTGTAGCCGGTCGCGAGCAGCCGCATCGCGAACATCGCGAGCAGCACGAAGAAACCGGTGACGATCGCGAGGCTCGCGAGCGGGTTGATGTCGGACGCGCCGAAGAACCCGAAACGGAAGCCGTCGATCATGTAGAAAAACGGGTTGAGACGCGAGATCTCGCGCCACACGGGCGGCAGCGAGTGCGTCGAATAGAACACGCCGGACAGGAACGTCAGCGGCATGATCAGGAAGTTCTGGAACGCGGCGAGCTGGTCGAACTTCTCGGCCCAGATCCCGGCGATCAGCCCGAGCGTGCCGAGGATCGCCGAGCCCAGCAGCGCGAACGCGATGATGAACAGCGGCGCCGCGAAATGCATCGGGACAAACCAGATCGTCACGACGAACACGCCCGCGCCGACCGCGAGCCCGCGCACGACGGATGCGAGCACGTACGCGCCGAACATGTCCCGGTAGGACAGCGGCGGCAGCAGCACGAACACGAGGTTGCCGGTGATCTTCGACTGGATCAGCGACGACGAGCTGTTCGCGAATGCGTTCTGCAGCACGCTCATCATCACGAGGCCGGGGACCAGGAAGCTCACGTACTCGACGCCCGGATACACCTCGACGCGGCCCGACAGCGCGTGGCCGAAGATCGTCAGGTAAAGCAGCGCCGTCACGATCGGTGCGCACACCGTCTGGAACGACACCTTCCAGAAACGCAGGAGTTCCTTGTAGAACAGCGTTTGAAAACCGCTTCCCGACACTCGCCGGGCCGCCCCAAGAGTGGCGGGCGCCCCCTCGGGGGGCAGCGAACGAAGTTCGCGTGGGGGTTGTTGATTCATGCCAATCCCTCGACGACTTCTGCTCCGTTCATCACCTGGACGAACACATCCTCGAGGTCGGCCTTGCGGACCTCGATCTCGTCGAACGTGCAGCCCGCCGCGCGACACTGCGCGAGAATCCGCTCGACATCGTCGTAGCTCGCGAGACGCAGCAGATGCTCGCCCGGCGCGCGTGCGGCCGGATCGGTCTCCAGCCCGCGCAGCTCGGCGGGCAGCGCGCCCGTTGCCAGCCGCAGGTACAGCTGCAAGCCCGCGAAGCGGCGCAGCAGCGCGTCGGTGCGGTCGAGCGCGACGACTTCCCCGCGACGCAGCATCGCGATGCGGTCGCACAGCGACTCGGCTTCCTCGAGGTAATGCGTGGTCAGGACGATCGTGTGGCCTTCGCGGTTCAGCCGCGAGATGAATTTCCACAGCGTCTGGCGCAGCTCGACGTCGACGCCGGCCGTCGGCTCGTCGAGCACGATCACGGGCGGCCGGTGCACGAGCGCCTGTGCGACCAGCACGCGGCGCTTCATGCCGCCCGACAGCGCGCGCATGTTCGCGTCGGCCTTCTCGGTGAGGTCGAGATTGGCCATCACTTCGTCGATCCAGTCGTCGTTGCGGCGCAGCCCGAAATAGCCGGACTGGATCCGCAGCGTCTCGCGGACGGTGAAGAACGGGTCGAACACGAGTTCCTGCGGCACGACGCCGAGCGCGCGGCGCGCACCGCGGAAGTCCTTGACGACGTCGTGGCCACGCACCGAGATACTGCCTTCATCGGCCCGGGCGAGCCCGGCGAGGATACTGATGAGCGTGGTCTTGCCTGCGCCGTTCGGGCCGAGCAGACCGAAAAACTCGCCCTCCTCGACCGACAGGCTGACGCCCTTGAGCGCCTGAAGCGATTTGTAGCGCTTCTTGACGTGACGGATTTCTATGGCTGACATGACTGTGCGCGGCGCAGGGGCCGCGACGCCTATTCTGTGCTTGCTGCGAAAGAAAATGGGGGCCGGACGCCGATTGGCTGCCCCGCAAAACGCTTGATTATAGGGCAAACCGGCTGGTGGAGCCGGCGCCTAAGGCGCGCGGCCTGAAGCGTGCGCGCGCCGGCTGGCGCGGCAGGCTTCGGTCGGACAGGGTCAATGTCGCCCGGTGCCGTCGATGAGCGCGTCGACGCCGTAGGCGCGCGCGAGGCTGGCGAGCTTCGAGGGGAGATTGAGGATGTCGAGGGTCGCGCCGCGCGCTTTGGCGGCACGTTGCCATGCGAGCAGCACGGCGAGCGCGGACGAGTCGAACTGCGTCAGCGCCGCGCAGTCGACGGCGGTTTCGCCCGCGTCGATGCGCGCGAGACCGTCCGCGAGCGCGGACTTCGCGCTCGCGACGGTCAGCGAGGAGCCGGCCGCGAAGCCGCTCACGACGCCTGCTTGCCGGCGGCAAGTTCCTGGTTGCGCTGCGTCAGGAACTTGATCAGGCCGTCCACGCCGCTTTGCTGGATCTTCTCGTTGAACTGCTGCTGGTACGTCTGGATCAGCCATGCGCCCAGCACGTTCAGGTCATACACCTTCCAGCCGTTGGCCGTCTTGTACAGGCGGTAGTCGATCTGGACCGGCTGGCCGTTGTTCATCGCGACCGTCTTCACGACGACGTCGGTGTCGGCCGGATCGGCACGGAACGGCGGGTACTGGATCTGCTGGTCCGGCTTCAGCTGCGCAAGCGCGCCCGAATACGTGCGGATCAGCAGCAGCTTGAACTGCTCCTGAACCTGTTGCTGCTGCTCGGCCGACGCCGTGCGCCAGTTGCGGCCCATCGCGAGCTGCGTGGTGCGGCGGAAATCGGTGTACGGCAGGATGTCCTTGTTGACGATCGTAATGATGCGGTTGGTGTCGCCCTGCTTGATCGTCTGCTGCTTGACCTCGTCGAGCACCTGCTGCGTCGCCGTCTTGATCAGCGCCTGCGGGTTCGACTGGTCGACTTGCGCGTGAGCTGCGCTGCCGAACGAGAACAGCGCCGCGAAAACGGGAATCAGGAACAGTTTTTTCATCATGGAGACCTGCATGAAGAGTCGATGCGAAGGTTGGAGCCGGTAGCTTACGCGAAGGTTCGCGTGCGCTACCGACTGAATCGTTTCCGGCTGTAACGAATGTAAGCGCGTCAGTGCAGCCGGATGCTCGGGAAGCGGAATCCGCCCGGCGACGGCGGCGCCACCTGCATCGGCGGCACGGTCGTCGCGCTGGCCGGGTTCGGCGCCTGGGCGGCACCCGACGCCGGTGCGGCAACGGCCGCGCCCGATGCGCCGGCCGGCGCCGTCGCGCCACCGACTGCCGCGGCGCCCGCCGTCCCGGCCGCACCGGCTGCCGCCGGTGCCGCGCCGTCGTCCGGCAGGTCGTACTTCGGCAGCGCATCGTTGCTCGAGGTCGTCGAGGCCTCGCCGCGCGCGTTGTCGATCAGCATCTGGCGGCGTTGCAGGTACGCGTTGCGCACGAACGAATACTTGTCGAGCGCCGCGGCATCCAGCACGTCGCCCGCGCCGAGCAGGTTCGCACGCGTGTTGACGAGGTTCACGCCGAACAGGCCCCAGCTCAGGCCGTCCGGCTTCACGTAGGTGAGCGGGTTGCCGACGTAGTCGACGCCGAGGCCGGCCGTGTCGCGCAGCGTGCTCGGGCCGAGCAGCGGCAGCACGAGATACGGACCCGACGGCATGCCGTAGCGACCCATCGTGATCCCGAAGTCGGCCGTGTGCTTCGGCAGTTTCGCGATCGTCGCGACGTCGAACAGGCCGCCGACGCCGAACACCGTGTTGATCACGACGCGCATGATGTCGCCGACGCCGTCCGCGATCCGCAGCTGCACGATGTTGTTCGCCGCGATGTAGACGTCGCCGATGTTCGAGAAGAAGTTCGTCACGCTGTCGCGCACCGGCTGCGGCACCACGTACTGGTAGCCCTTCGCGACCGGTTTCAGCGCGTACGTGTCGACCGTGTCGTTGAACTTGTACATCGACCGGTTGAAGCCTTCGAGCGGATCGCCCTTGGTCGGCGTCTGCACGGTCGCGCAACCGCTCAACGCGGCGACTGCCGCCACCGCGAGCGCGGCGTGCCTGATGCGGATCGTCTGCATGGTCATTACCCTCTGGTCTTTCTCTCGTGTGGTTATTGGGCGGCCGAACCGGACACCGCGGAGGCCGGCACCGCGACCGGTGCGGGCGCCGCCGGTGCGGCCGAGGCGCCGGATGCCGGCTTCGCGCCACCCGCGTCGGCTGCCTTGCTGTACAGGAACTGGCCGATCAGGTTCTCGAGCACGATCGCCGACTGCGTCATCGTGATCGTATCGCCCGCCTTCAGCATTTCGGTGTCGCCGCCCGGATCGAGGCCGATGTACTGCTCGCCGAGCAGGCCCGACGTCAGGATCTTCGCCGACGAATCCTTCGGGAACGGATACTGGCCGTCGATATCAATCGTCACCAGCGCCTGATAGGTGTTGGGATCGAAGCCGATCGCCTTCACGCGGCCGACCACGACACCCGCGCTCTTCACGGCCGCGCGCGGCTTCAGCCCGCCGATGTTGTCGAATTTCATCCGCACCGAGTAGGTCGGCTGAAACGACAGCGAGCTCATGTTGCCGACCTTGAGCGCCAGGAACAGCACCGCAAGGAAGCCCACCACCACGAACAGGCCGACCCAGAAGTCGAGAGCAGTCTTTTTCATCGTCATCCCAAAATTTGGCTTGGCTGAGGCTTAGCTGAACATCAGCGCGGTCAGCAGGAAATCGAGGCCGAGTACGGCGAGCGACGCGAACACGACCGTCTTGGTCGTCGCGCGCGACACGCCCTCGGGCGTGGGCTTCGCTTCATACCCTTGAAACAGCGCAATGAAGGTCACGGCGAACCCGAACACGATGCTCTTGATCACGCCGTTGCCGACGTCGGCCCATACCTGGACCCCGCCCTGCATCTGCGACCAGAACGCGCCCGGATCGACGCCGATCAGCACGACCCCGACGAAATAACCGCCGAGCACGCCGACCGCGTTGAAGATCGCGGCGAGCAGCGGCATCGCGATGATGCCCGCCCACAGGCGCGGCGCGATCACCGTCTTGACCGGGTCGACGGCCATCATCTCGAGCGCGGTGAGCTGCTCGCCGGCCTTCATCAGGCCGATCTCGGCCGTCAGCGACGTGCCCGCGCGGCCCGCGAACAGCAGCGCGGTCACGACCGGGCCGAGTTCGCGCACGAGCGACAGCGCGACCAGCAGGCCGAGAGCCTGCTCGGAACCGTAGCGATTCAGCGTGTAGTAGCCCTGCAGGCCGAGCACGAAGCCGACGAACAGGCCCGACACGGCGATGATCACGAACGAATAGTTGCCGAGGAAGTGGATCTGCTTCGTGACCAGCCGCGGCCGGCGCAACAGCGGGAAGAATTCCAGCACGAGGCGCACGAACAGCCGCGTGCCGTAGCCCGCGCGCTCGAGGCCGCCGATGACGTAACGTCCGATCGCGCTGATCATGCGCGCCCTCCGCCGAGCCCGAAATCCGCTGCCAGCGGCGGGCTCGTGTAATGAAATTTGAACGGGCCGTCCGGCGCGCCGTCGATGAACTGGCGCACGCTCGGGTCGGTCGATGCGCGCAGCTCGTCGGGCGTACCCTGCGCGAGCACGCCGCCGTTGGCCAGAAAATACACGTAGTCGGCGATCGCGAACGATTCCGGCACGTCGTGCGTGACGAGGATCGACGTCGCGCCGAGCGCCTCGTTCAGCGTGCGGATCAGGTTCGCGGTGATGCCGAGCGAGATCGGATCGAGGCCGGCGAACGGTTCGTCGTACATGATGAGCTGCGGGTCGAGCGCGATCGCGCGCGCGAGCGCGATGCGGCGCGCCATCCCGCCCGACACCTCGGACGGCATCAGGTCGCGCGCGCCGCGCAGGCCGACCGCATTGAGCTTCATCAGCACCAGATCGCGGATCAGGTCGTCGGGCAGGTCGGTGTGTTCGCGCAGCGCGAACGCGACGTTCTCGAACACGGACATGTCGGTAAACAGCGCGCCGAACTGGAACAGCATGCCCATCTTGCGGCGCAGCGCGTACAGGCCGTCGCGCGTCTGCGCGCCGACGTCGGCGCCGTCGAACAGCACCTGGCCGCGGCGTGCGCGCACCAGCCCGCCGATCAGGCGCAGCACGGTCGTCTTGCCGCAACCCGACCCGCCCATGACGGCGACGACCTGGCCGCGCCCGAAGCGCATGTTCAGGTTCGACAGGACGAGGCGGTCGCCGTAGCCAAAGTCGACGTCGCGAAGTTCCAGCAGGGTCTCGGTAGGAGTGGGGCTCACGGAGCTGACAGTCCTTTTACGCAGAACGCCGAATTATAGGGCCTGCATTGGAATGATGTCGTGACGCCGTTCCGGGCCCTGCGGTCAATGATTGTCAAATTGTCGGGCAAAGCATTGCTGCAACGCAACAATCGCCGCCCGATAATCGATCGCGCCCGTTACCGCACTGACGACCGCGACGCTGCCGACGCCCGTCGCCAGCACGTCCGGCAACGCGTCGAGCCCCACGCCGCCGATCGCGACGAGCGGCGCCCGCGCCCCCGCGAAGCGCGCATAGCGGACAATTCTCGCCAGGCCCTGCGGCGGCGCCGCGACTGCCTTGGTCGCGGTCGCGTAGACCGGCCCGAGCGCCAGATAGCTCGGGCGCTCGTGCAAGGCCCGCAACATCTCGTAATAACCGTGGCTCGACAGCCCGAGCCGCAGGCCGGCGCGCGCGATCGCGGCCAGATCGGCCGTTTCCAGATCCTCCTGGCCCAGATGTACGCCGTACGCACCCTCTTCTACTGCGATCTGCCAGTGATCGTTGATGAACACGCGCGCATCGGGATAGCGGCGCCCTGCCGCGACCGCGCGCGCGATCTCCCGGCGCAATGCGTCCGGCTCCGCGCCTTTCACGCGCAGCTGCACGGTCCGCGCGCCGCATTCCAGCACGCGCTCGACCCATTCGGCATCCGGGACGACCGGATACAGGCCCAGTTGCGCGGGGCACGGCGGGAATGCCGGCTCCGGTGCGGCGGCCAGGCCGGCGACACGCGGAAACCGTGCCGCGTCGACCGGCCACGCATCGGCATCGCGCGTTTCGTCGCCGTCGCGCCACGCCAGCGCGAGCACCAGCGCGTCGATCGGCGCGAAACCGCAGTCGAGGAACGCGGCGAGCGCCGCGATCCAGTCGTCGGCGAGCGGATGCGCGGCTTCCAGCGCGTGGCGCACGCCCGCGGCATGCAGCACGGCGCCGCGCTCGTCGAATTCGATCGCGACCGCATCCGGCGATGCGGGGCGCGATGCGGCCGACGCGCGCGCCTGCGCGGCACGGTCGCCGGCCGACACGATCAGCACGTCGCCGTCGGCCGGCACGTCGGGCGCCACGACGCAGAGCCGCCACGGCGTCGTGCCGGCCGGCCAGTCGCCGAGGCGCGCGCGAATCCGCTCGGCCGCTTCGGCCAGCTCGTCGGCCGGCGGCCAGAAGGCATCGGCGAAGCGCGCGCTCATGCGCCGCCCCCGTCCTGGTGCCAGAACGGCATCCCGACGACCGGCGTGCTCGCATGCGCGGTCTCGCGCGCATCCATCGGCCCGGCGAGGTAGGCCGCACGGCCGGCCTCGACGCCCTGCGCGAACGCGCGCGCCATGATCTCCGGGTGCGTGGCCTGCGACACGGCCGTGTTCAGCAGCACGCCGTCGAAACCCCACTCCATCACCTGGCACGCGTGCGACGGCACCCCGAGCCCCGCGTCGACGATCAGCGGCACGTCCGGCAGCCGCTCGCGCAACACGCGCAGCCCGTACGGGTTCACGACGCCCTTGCCGGTGCCGATCGGCGCGCCCCACGGCATCAGCGCCTCGCAACCGACGTCGAGCAGGCGCCGGCCGATCACGAGATCCTCGGTGCAGTAAGGCAGCACCTTGAAGCCGTCCTTGACCAGTTGCGCGGCCGCCTCGATCAGCCCGACCGGGTCGGGCTGCAGCGTGTAGTCGTCGCCGATCAGCTCGAGCTTGATCCAGTCGGTGTCGAACACCTCGCGCGCCATGTGCGCGGTCGTCACCGCCTCGGCGACGGTCTGGCAGCCGGCCGTGTTCGGCAGCAACGGCACCGCGTGACGCTTGAGCAGGTCGAAGAAACCGGCCTCGGCGGTGCCCCCGGTCATCTGGCGGCGCAGCGCGACCGTCACCATCCCGGGGCGCGACGCGGCGATCGAGTCGGACAGCGACTGCAGCGACGGATAGCGAGACGTGCCGAGCAGCACGCGGCTTGCGAAGGTTTCGCCGTACAGCGTCAGCGCGTCGGCGGAAGTGAGGGACGTCATGTCGTTTTCCTGGAAGAGCGGGGGCGAACCGGCGGCGCTCAGCCGCCCGCGACGGGGTGCACCACGTCGAGCTTGTCGCCCGTCGCGAGCGCGCGCGCCGCATGCTGCGTGCGCGCGACGAAATTGCCGTTCAGCGCGACCGCGTACGGCGGACGCGCGCCGTACGCGGCGAGCGCGTCGGCCACCGTCGCGCCGTCGGGCAGCGTCAGCGTCTGTTGGTTGATCTGGATATCCATGAGGCTTGGTCGAATTCGGTCGGCGGCGCGCGTCAGGCCGGCTGGCGCGCGTCGTCGCGGTGATGAAGGAGCGTCGGCCAGCGCGCGGCATCGCGCCACGCGGCGAACGCGTCGGCATCGGCGAACGTGCCGCCGAGCGCGGCCTGCGCGAACGCGACCGCCGCATGCGCGACTTCCGGCGCGATCATGAAGCCGTGCCGGTACAGGCCGTTGACGGCGAGCGTCCTCGCGCCGTCCCAGATCACCGCCGGGCGATGATCGGGCAGCGTCGGGCGGCACTGTGCGTTGAGTTCGAGGATGCGCGCCTCGCCGAATGCCGGGTGCACGGAGAACGCCGCGCTCAGCAGTTCGAGCGCCGAGCGCACGCTGACGGGCGACATGTCCTCGCCCTCCACCTCGGTTGCGCCGATCACGTACAGGTCGTCCTGTTTCGGCGCGATGTACAGCGGATAGCGCGGATGCAGCAGCCGCACGGGCCGCGTGAGCCCGATGCCGGGCGCATGCACGCGCGCGACTTCGCCGCGGATGCCGCGCAGCTCGGGCAGCGCGGATTTCGCGCCGAGCCCACGGCAATCGATCGTGAAATGCGCGTCGGGCCGGTTCGCGTCGTCGATCGTCGCGTGCCAGTGCAGCTCGACGCCGCGTTGCGCGAGGCCCGCCGCGAGCGCGCACAGCGCCTGCCGGTTGTCGAGCTGCCCTTCGCGCGGCAGCATCAGGCCGCGCGCGAAGCGCCCCGCGAGCGCGGGCTCGGCCGCGTCGACCTGCGCACCGGCCAGCGCGACGAAGCCGCCGTCGAACAGCTCGGCCGGCGCGTTCGCGCGCACGCGCCGCTCGAACAACGGCGCCTCGGCACGATCCGCGTGATGCCAGACGACGAGCGTGCCGTGCTGCTGGAAGAACACCGGTTCGGGCAGTTCCGCGAGCCATTGCGGCCAGCGCGCGAGCGATGCGGCGCCGAGCTCGGTGATCAGCAGCTCGGCACTCGCCGCCTCGGCGAGCGGCGCGAGCATCGCGGCCGCGACCCACGCGGCCGACTGCTCGCCGTCCGGGCCGCCGCGTTCGTACAGCGCGACGCGATGCCCGTCGCCCGCGAGCCGCCACGCGATCAGGCGGCCGACGAGGCCGCCGCCGAGTACCGCGAAATCCGGCCGGGAAGCATGGAGGTTCATCGCGCCCCCTCCCCGCGAACCAGGCGGGCGCATGCGACGGATGTCGACGCGCGCACACGGTCCCGTGCAGACGCACACGACAGCGGATCGGGAACAGCGCAAAAGACTGAAGATTGAGCGGTCATCATTCCTTCCGTAACGCGCGACGCGCGTACCCAAAAGGACGAAACCGGCAGCAAAGGCCGGCCGGGCGGGACTCGGGCGCTGACCATGTGGGATGGCGGCCAGCGCGGCCCGGCGGGATCAGAAACTTCCCTCGCCGGTATTACCCGGATCGGGTGCGAAGGGTCTTTCTCAGCCTCGCCGCGTTGCCCGGAACTGTCCGTCGGCCGCGCTCGAAGCACCCCTGTTTCGTCGTCGGCCATTAGACCATAAAAGCGGAAAGCGCCGCAAACTGTCCCCTTGCGGCAAATTCGCCGTCGCGCCGCGCCGCTCTGGCACAATGCCCGCAGGCCGGCCGCGCGAGCGGCCGGTTGCCGCGTCACCGCCGGCCTTAAGTGCCGTTTAAGACGCGCGGGCCACCATCCGGACGCCCGCCGTCAGTCGGCACCTCGTCCCGGCATGCCGTATCGCGGCGCGCGTCCGGCTCCGCCCGGCCCGCGCGCCGGCTACTCATCAGGAAGCACATGACCCAATCGATCGATCCCGTCCGCTCCGCCTCCGACGCGCCGCAGGACGAGCGCCCGGTATCCGCATGGAGCCTCATCAAGCCCTACTGGGTGTCGTCCGAATGGAAAGTCGCGTGGGGGCTGCTGGTCACGATCATCGCGATCAACCTCTGCGTGGTCTGGATCAACGTCAAGCTGAACAAGTGGAACGCGCAGTTCTACAACGCGCTGCAGTCGAAGGACGTCCACGACTTCCCGAACCTGCTGATGCAGTTCTCCGCGCTCGCGTTCGGCTTCATCATCCTCGCGGTGTACGGCCGCTACCTGCGCCAGATGCTCGGGTTCCGCTGGCGCCAGTGGCTGACCGACCGGTTTCTCGGCCAGTGGCTCGGCGATCGCGCGTTCTACCGGATCGAACGCGACCGTCTCGCCGACAACCCCGACCAGCGGATCACCGATGACCTCCAGTCGTTCGCGACGACGACGCTCGCGCTGTCGCTCGACCTGCTGTCGACGGTCGTCACGCTCGTGTCGTTCATCACGATCCTGTGGTCGCTCGCCGGCGCGCTCACGCTCTCGCTCGGCGCAACGCCGATCACGATCCCCGGCTACATGGTGTGGGCGGCCGCGCTGTACGCGGTGGTCGGCTCGCTGATCATCCAGAAGGTCGGTCACCCGCTCGTGTCGATCAACTACCAGCAGCAGCGCGTCGAGGCCGACTTCCGCTTCGGGCTGATCCGCGTGCGCGAGAACGCCGAGCAGATCGCGTTCTACGACGGCGAGAAAACCGAGACCGCCAACGCGCAGAGCCTGTTCACGCGCATTCGCGACAACTGGTGGCGCGTGATGAAGTACACGAAGCGCCTCACGTTCGTGCTGAGCTTCTACGGGCAGATCGCGATCATCTTCCCGCTCGTCGTCGCGGCGCCGCGCTATTTCGCCGGCGCGTTCTCGTTCGGCGTGCTGATGCAGATCTCGTCCGCGTTCGGCACCGTCAGCGATTCGTTCTCGTGGTTCATCAACAGTTACTCGACCCTCGTCGAATGGCGCGCCACCGTCAACCGTCTGCGTGAATTCAAGCGCGTGATGGGCACGTCGCACCTGAAGGAAAGCCTGTCGCCCGCGACCGAGCACGGCGGCATCAACCTGCACTACGTCGATGCCGCGAAGCTGTCGACGTCGTCGCTGAAGCTCGCGCTGCCGAACGGCAACGCGCTCGCGAACATCGGCAACGTGACGATCGAACCCGGCTCGCGCTGGCTCGTGATCGGCAAGTCGGGTTCCGGCAAGAGCACGTTCATGCGCGCGCTCGCGGGCCTCTGGCCGTTCGGCGACGGCGCGATCGACGCGCCGGTCGGCGCGCGGATGATGTTCGTGCCGCAGACGAGTTACCTGCCGATCGGCACGCTGAAAGCAGCGCTCACGTATCCGGCCGCGCCCGACACGTTCACCGACGACGCGTGCCGCGACGCGCTGCGCGCGTGCCGCCTCGAAGACTACGTCGAGCGCCTCGGCGAGACCGGCCACTGGACGCGTGTGCTGTCGCCGGGCGAACAGCAGCGTCTCGCCGGCGCGCGCGTGCTGCTGCACAAGCCGGACTTCCTGTTCCTCGACGAAGCGACGAGCGCGCTCGACGCCGACAACGAAGCGCGGCTCTACCACCTGTTCGCCGAACGGCTGCCGAAGGCCGCGATCGTCAGCATCGCGCACCGCGAGTCGCTGGCCGCGTTCCACGTCGGCACGATCAACGTCGAACGCGTGAACGACAGCGACAAGGTCGCCGCGTAACCGCACAACAGAAGGCCGGCGCATGCCGCGCCGGCCTTCTCTTCCGCGTCCTTCCCGTCTTCCCGTCTTCCCGTCTTCCCGCTACGCCGGCACGATCGGCACCGACACGATCGGCACATGCGACACGCCGTCGTGCGACAACCGGCTTTCAAATAGCGTCAGCGCGACGAAACGCAGCGCAACCGGCCGCCCAGTCGCGCCGCCGTGCGCAGGCTGCCCGTCCGCGTCGCGCGGCAGCCGCGCGAGCGTGACGTGCGGCCGGAACGGCCGGCGGTCGGCCGGCACGCCCAGCTCGCGCAGCAGCAAGGACAACTCGGCATTCAGCGCCACACAGGCGGGATCGGGCGCGAGTTCCGCGACGATCAGCCTCGCGCGCGGCAGGCTCGGCCACCATGCAATCCGCTCGACCGGCTGCAACGGCAAAGCATGCGCGGCCGCGAGCGCCGGCAGGCGTGCGGCCAGCGCGTCGCAACGCGCGCGTTCGATCGCGCCGATGAACGCGAGCGTCACGTGCAGTTGCGCGGGCAGCGTGCGCCGCGCGCCGCGGGTGACCGGCAGCGCGTGCAACGCATCGCGCGACGCCGTATCGGGCATCAGTGCGACGAACACACGGAGCCGGTCGCCGTTCATGACTCGCGCACCGCCACGCGTGCTTCGGCCACCACTTCGACAGGCGCCGCTCGCTGCGGCAGCGGGCCGTGCTCGCCCCACACGTCGGCCGGCAGCACGTGAGCGAGTTCGGGAACGAACGCCGACGACATCCCGACGAGCGCCGTCATCCACATCCGGAAGATCGCGCCCGCCCCGCCGACCGTCAGCGCGACCGCGACGCCGGCGATGTTGCCGGCGCCGAGCAGCAGTGCGATTAGCACGTCATTCCACAACACGCCGTTGGCGGCGTCGATCAACCCATGCACGAATGCCTCCATCCAGAGTCGTTGTAAATGGGGTCGTCATACGCGGCGGCCGTGTGAACACGGCGAAGACAGTTCTCAATGGTTATTACAAAACGAAAGGCTTCGAAATCGCGAAACGAAACATCAACGCCCGATGTGATCAGGTTAGGCGACGCTTCGGGAAGATGCGGGACGCGCAACGGGGGGGAGCGAGCGGCGCATGCATGCCTGGGACTCGTGTGTGCCGCGAAGCCACGCACTTCGTCACGCGGAGTGGTTGGCGCGGCGCCAAGTAGCGATCCAGTCCGAAAATAGCGCGGTGGGCGATTCGCGGCTTTTCGCACCGGAAAACGTTCGCAATAGCGGAGCGCCAAATAGAAATCACGACGAAAAACAAAACCCGCCATTGAACCGGCTTTTCATGCCATCCGATTAGCCATGGAAAATTTCTCAAAACGCGAGCATGCCAAAGCAGAAATTAATGTGGCGAACCGAAGCGGTTTTCCACGATTCCGACTTATCGATGTCACGGCATTCGCGCACGGAATGGGCCGCCCCGTTGCCGCCACGGGCACCACCTTCCCGTGGCGACAACGAACCGTTCTTATGCTCGTAGCGATTGCGGCGCTCTTTCGGCGACTGCCTGGAAGGCATGAACCGGCGTCCATTGCTGTGCGTGGGTCCCGTTGTAGGGGAATGCCCAGACGAGGTTGTTCGCTTGCAGGCTATCGTAATGGTCGTCGATCACGAGGCCTGTGTTGGCGAGGGACGTAATATATCCCGGGCGAATCGAAATGCTCCAGCGCTGCGACGGCGCCCCCGTGAACGGACGCAGGACCAGCGGCGTCTCGGGCGCGACCTTCCCGTCTGCGAAGTCGACCGCCAGCTTGCCGCCGCCGTTCGAATCGCTGAAATCCAGAATGATGCAACCGTGGGTGGGATCGTAGTCCCACAGGGTCTGCACATTCGGGTCGGTGAAGTAGCGCAGTTGTACCGGGGCATTGGGGCCGATCACGCTGCCGTTGGTATTGTTCTGGGCAACACCGAGGACGCGCGTGGGGTCTTGCGTAAACTGAAACGACATCGATATATACGCCATGATTTTCTCCAAAAAGTATGAAAACCAGACCTTTTTCATGCACCTGAATTAATCAGGCGAAAATCACTATAGGTGGCGATAGACCCCGATTCAATCTCTACCTCAATATATCGTTTGATATTTTTGTTTTTATAAATTGTCGATTTAATTGCTGCTTTATTGATTGCCGGCAGCGCTCGGCCCAATAAAAAAACCGGGCGCCCTTTCGGACGCCCGGTTTTCCTCGAAACCCGCTCGCGCGCTTCAGCTCAGCGCGGCAGTTCCGAATGCCCCATCAGGTACGCGTCGACCGAGCGCGCGCACTGGCGGCCTTCGCGGATCGCCCAGACGACGAGCGACTGGCCGCGACGCATGTCGCCTGCCGCGAACACCTTGTCGACCGACGTGTAGTACGAGCGATCGCCTTCGGTCGCCGCACGCGCGTTGCCGCGTGCATCCTTCGCGACGCCGAATGCCTCGAGCACGGTGGCTGCCGGCTGCGTGAAGCCCATCGCGAGCAGCACCAGGTCGGCCTTCATCTCGAACTCGGAGCCCGGCACTTCCTGCATCTTGCCGTCCTTCCACTCGACGCGCACCGCGATCAGCTTCTCGACCTTGCCGTTCTTGCCTTCGAGACGCTTGGTCGCAACCGCCCAGTCACGCTCGCAGCCTTCCTCGTGCGACGACGACGTGCGCAGCTTGATCGGCCAGTACGGCCACACGAGCGGCTTGTTTTCCTCTTCGGGCGGCTGCGGCAGCAGTTCGAACTGCGTGACCTGCTTCGCGCCGTGACGGTTCGACGTGCCGACGCAGTCCGAACCCGTATCGCCGCCGCCGATCACGATCACGTGCTTGCCCTTCGCGAGCAGCTGGTCGGCGAGCTTGTCGCCCGCGTTCACGCGGTTCTGCTGCGGCAGGAAGTCCATCGCGAAATGCACGCCGGCGAGCTCGCGGCCCGGCACCGGCAGGTCGCGCGGCGTTTCCGAACCGCCCGCGATCACGACCGCGTCGAATTCTTCCTTCAGCGTGTCCGGCGAAATGGTTTCCTTCGCGAGGCTGCCGATCGACTCGGGCAGCGGATCCTTGCCGATGAACACGCTGGTGCGGAACGTCACGCCTTCCGCTTCCATCTGGCGCATGCGGCGATCGATCAGCCACTTCTCGAGCTTGAAGTCGGGGATCCCGTAACGCAGCAGGCCGCCGACGCGATCGTTCTTCTCGAACACCGTCACGTCGTGGCCGGCACGCGCGAGCTGCTGCGCGGCGGCGAGGCCCGCGGGGCCCGAACCGACGACCGCGACCTTCTTGCCGGTCTTGTGTTCGGCCGGCAGCGGCTTCACCCAGCCTTCGGCCCAGGCCTTGTCGATGATCGCGTGCTCGATCGACTTGATGCCGACCGGATCGTTGTTGATCCCGAGCGTGCAGGCTGCCTCGCACGGCGCCGGGCAGATGCGGCCCGTGAACTCGGGGAAGTTGTTGGTCGAATGCAGGACTTCGATCGCCTGCTGCCAGTCCTGGCGGTAAACGAGATCGTTGAAGTCAGGAATGATGTTGTTGACCGGGCAGCCGTTGTTGCAGAACGGGATGCCGCAGTCCATGCAGCGTGCGCCCTGGACCTTCGCGTCCGCGTCGGTCAGCGCCGCGACGAATTCCTTGTAGTGCTTCACGCGCGTGAGCGGTGCTTCGTACGCCTCGTGGCGGCGTTCGAACTCCAGAAAACCGGTTGCCTTGCCCATAAGGTGCTCTTCTGTTCGGTGTATCGGGTGGGGGAGCCGCGCGCGGCCGTCAGGCGCGCGCGGCATTCTCTATGTCGTTCGTCGCTCAGGCGGCCAGCACTTCCTTCGCCGCCTTCTTCGCACCGATCTCGCCCAGCGCGCGCTTGTATTCGTGCGGGAACACCTTCACGAACTGGCGGCGCGCCGCGTCCCAGTTTTCCAGCAGCGACTTCGCGCGCGGCGAACCCGTGAACTGGAAATGACGCTCGACGAGCCCCTTGAGCAGCGCTTCGTCCGTCGTGCCCGCATGCCAGAGCGCGCGGTCGACCGTGCGCTCCTGCTCGGCCTGCTGCAGCACCGGCTCGAGCGCGACCATCGACTTGTTGCACTTCGCCGCGAACGTGCCTTCCGGATCGTAGATGTACGCGAGGCCGCCCGACATGCCGGCCGCGAAGTTGCGCCCGGTTTCGCCGAGCACGACGACCGTGCCGCCCGTCATGTATTCGCAACCGTGGTCGCCCGTGCCTTCGACGACCGCCGTCGCGCCCGAGTTACGCACGCAGAAGCGCTCGCCCGCGACGCCGCGGAAGAACGATTCGCCTTCGATCGCGCCGTACATCACCGTGTTGCCGCAGATGATGTTTTCCTCGGACTTGCCGCGGAAGTCGTTGGTCGGACGGATGATGATCCGGCCGCCCGACAGGCCCTTGCCGACGTAGTCGTTGCCGTCGCCGACGAGGTCGAGCGTCACGCCCTTCGCGAGGAACGCGCCGAAGCTCTGGCCGGCCGTGCCCTTCAGCTGGATGTGCACCGCGTCGTCGGCCAGGCCTTCGTGGCCGTGCTTCTTCGCGATCACGCCCGACAGCATCGCGCCGACCGTCCGGTTCACGTTGCGCACCGGCTGGATGAACGACACATGCTCGCCGTTCTCGATCGCGGCCTTCGCCTTCTCGATCAGCACGTGGTCGAGCGCGCGCTCGAGGCCGTGATCCTGCACGTCGACGTGACGCGGCGCGACGTCCTCGCACTCTTCCGGCTGGTAGAACACGCGCGAGAAGTCGAGGCCCTTCGCCTTCCAGTGCTCGATGCCCTTGCGCGTATCGAGCAGGTCGGCACGGCCGATCAGGTCGTCGAACTTCGCGACGCCGAGCTGCGCCATGATCTCGCGCACTTCCTCGGCGACGAAGAAGAAGTAGTTCACGACGTGCTCGGGCTGGCCCTTGAACTTCGCACGCAGCACCGGATCCTGCGTCGCGACGCCGACCGGGCACGTGTTCAGGTGGCACTTGCGCATCATGATGCAGCCTTCGACGACGAGCGGTGCCGTCGCGAAGCCGAATTCGTCCGCGCCGAGCAGCGCGCCGATCACGACGTCGCGGCCCGTCTTCATCTGGCCGTCGGCCTGCACGCGGATGCGGCCGCGCAGGCGGTTCAGCACCAGCGTCTGCTGCGTTTCGGCGAGGCCGAGTTCCCACGGCGTGCCCGCATGCTTGACCGACGACAGCGGCGACGCGCCCGTGCCGCCGTCATGGCCGGCGATCACGACGTGGTCGGCCTTCGCCTTCGCGACACCGGCCGCGACCGTGCCGACGCCGACTTCCGACACCAGCTTCACCGAGATGCTCGAGCTCGGGTTCACGTTCTTCAGGTCGTGGATCAGCTGCGCCAGATCCTCGATCGAGTAGATGTCGTGGTGCGGCGGCGGCGAGATCAGGCCGACGCCCGGCACCGAGTAACGCAGCTTGCCGATGTATTCGGACACCTTGTGGCCCGGCAGCTGGCCGCCTTCGCCCGGCTTCGCGCCCTGCGCCATCTTGATCTGGATCTGGTCGGCCGATGCCAGGTACTCGGCGGTGACGCCGAAGCGGCCCGACGCGACCTGCTTGATCTTCGAGCGCAGCGAATCGCCATCCTTCAGCGGAATGTCGCTGACGATCTCGTCGCCGATCACCGACTTCAGCGTCTCGCCCGACTTGATCGGAATGCCGCGCAGTTCGTTGCGGTAGCGCTTCTCGTCCTCGCCGCCTTCGCCGGTGTTCGACTTGCCGCCGATCCGGTTCATCGCGATCGCGAGCGTCGCGTGCGCTTCCGTGCTGATCGAACCGAGCGACATCGCGCCCGTCGCGAAGCGCTTCACGATGTCCTTCGCCGGTTCGACGTTTTCGATCGGGATCGCCTTGGTCGGCTCGACCTTGAACTCGAACAGGCCGCGGAACGTCATGTGACGCTTGGTCTGGTCGTTGATCAGGTGCGCGTATTCCTTGTAGGTCTGGTACGAGTTGCTGCGCGTCGCGTGCTGGAGCTTCGCGATCGAGTCCGGCGTCCACATGTGGTCTTCGCCGCGCACGCGATACGCGTACTCGCCGCCCGCGTCGAGCATGTCGCGCAGGACCGGGTTGTCGCCGAACGCATCGCGGTGCAGGCGGATCGCTTCTTCCGCGACTTCGAACAGGCCGATACCGCCGACCTTCGAGGCCGTGCCCTTGAAGTACTTCTCGACGAGGTCGCTCGACAGGCCGAGCGCTTCGAAGATCTGCGCGCCCGTGTACGACATGTACGTCGAGATGCCCATCTTCGACATCACCTTCTGCAGGCCCTTGCCGACCGCCTTCGTGAAGTTGTAGACGGCCTTCTCCGGCGACAGGTCGCCCGACAGGCCTTCGGCCATCTTCGCGAGCGTTTCCATCGCGAGGTACGGGTGCACGGCTTCCGCGCCGTAGCCCGCGAGCAGCGCGAAGTGGTGCGTCTCGCGTGCGGAGCCCGTCTCGACGACGAGGCCCGTGCTCGTGCGCAGCCCTTGCTGGACGAGGTGCGAGTGGATCGCCGACGTGGCGAGCAGCGCCGGAATCGCGACGTGCTCGGCGTCCGTCTTGCGGTCCGACACGATCAGCATGTTGTAGCCCGACTTGACCGCGTCGACGGCTTCCGCGCACAGCGACGCGAGGCGCGCCTCGATGCCTTCCTTGCCCCATGCGACCGGGTAGCAGATGTTCAGTTCGTACGCGCTGAACTTGCCGCCCGTGTACTGGTCGATCGCGCGGATCTTCGCGATGTCCTTGAAGTCGAGCACCGGCTGCGACACTTCGAGACGCATCGGCGGGTTGATGTTGTTCGTGTCGAGCAGGTTCGGCTTCGGGCCGATGAACGACACGAGCGACATCACCATGTTCTCGCGGATCGGGTCGATCGGCGGGTTCGTGACCTGCGCGAACAGCTGCTTGAAGTAGTGATAGAGCGTCTTGTTCTTGTTCGACATCACCGCGAGCGGCGAGTCGTTGCCCATCGAGCCGACGGCCTCTTCGCCCTGCTGCGCCATCGGCGCCATCAGGAACTTCAGGTCTTCCTGCGTATAGCCGAACGCCTGCTGGCGGTCGAGCAGCGCGGCGCCCTGCGTGCGGCCGGCCGCGACGTCCTCGGCCTTCGGCTCGATCTCGTCGAGCTTGATGCGCACGGCGTCGATCCAGCTCTTGTACGGCTTCGCGTTCGCGAGGTTGTCCTTGAGCTCCTTGTCGTCGATGATGCGGCCGTGTTCCATGTCGATCAGGAACATCTTGCCCGGCTGCAGGCGCCACTTCTTGACGATCTTCGATTCGGGGATCTGCAGCGTGCCGGCTTCCGACGCCATGATGACGAGGTCGTCGTCGGTCACGATGTAGCGCGCCGGGCGCAGGCCGTTACGGTCGAGCGTCGCGCCGATCTGGCGGCCGTCGGTAAACGCGATCGCGGCGGGGCCGTCCCACGGCTCCATCATCGCGGCGTGGTATTCGTAGAACGCGCGGCGGTTCTCGTCCATCAGCGTGTGCTGTTCCCAGGCTTCCGGGATCATCATCATCACCGCGTGCACGAGCGGGTAGCCGGCCATCACCAGCAGTTCGAGACAGTTGTCGAACGATGCGGTGTCCGACTGGCCCGGGTAGATCAGCGGCCACAGCTTCGGCAGGTCGTCGCCGAGCACGTGCGACGCGATCGCGCCGGTACGCGCGTTCAGCCAGTTCACGTTGCCCTTGACGGTGTTGATCTCGCCGTTGTGCGCGATCATGCGGTACGGGTGCGCCAGCTCCCAGGCCGGGAACGTGTTGGTCGAGAAGCGCTGGTGCACGAGCGCGAGCGCCGACACGACGCGCGCGTCCTGCAGGTCGCGGTAGTACACGCCGACCTGGCCCGCCAGCAGCAGCCCCTTGTAGACGATCGTGCGCGCCGACATCGACGGCACGAAGTATTCCTTGCCGTGCTTGAGCTTCAGCGCCTGGATGCGGTGGCTCGCGGTCTTGCGGATCACGTACAGCTTCCGCTCGAGCGCGTCCGTCACCATGATGTCCTTGCCGCGGCCGATGAAGATCTGGCGGATCAGCGGCTCGCTCGCCTTGACCGTCGGCGAGATCGGCATCGTATGGTCGACCGGCACGTCGCGCCAGCCGAGCACGACCTGCCCTTCTGCCCGCACCGTCCGCTCGAGCTCCTGCTCGCACGCGAGACGCGATGCGTTTTCCTTCGGCAGGAAGATCATGCCGACCCCATATTCGCCGGCCGGCGGCAGCGTCACGCCCTGCTTCGACATTTCCTCGCGATAGAACGCGTCCGGAATCTGGATCAGGATGCCGGCGCCGTCGCCCATCAGCGGATCGGCACCGACCGCACCGCGGTGATCGAGGTTCTCGAGGATCTTCAGACCCTGCTGAATGATCTCGTGGCTCTTCTTGCCCTTGATGTGAGCGACGAAGCCGACGCCGCAGGCGTCGTGTTCGTTTTGCGGGTCGTACAGACCTTGTGCGGCGGGCACCGCGGCGAGCGGCTGCTGGTGGTCGTTCATGGGGACACCGTCGTAAAGGGGCCTCGAGGGCCGTTGAACCATTTTTTTGTTGCCGTCGATCCCGCTCCCGACGGGAGACGGCACGGCCGACAGTGGTTGGGCGAGCTTCACCCGGGCCACCGGAATTCGGAATATACGCGACGAATCAAAGGAATAGCAACAAAAACCGCTTGATCGAACCCCATTTAAACCAATGCTCGAATCTGGTGCCTTTTTATTGGGGCCGTATCGTTTTGGTGCAAAAAGAAGCGGCGCCCGCAGCGCCGCCTCGTGATCCGCCTTTCCCGCATTACTGCTGGATCGGCGGCGTGTTTTCACGCACCTTTCTGGGGCGTCCGCGCGGCAGCGGCGACACGCGGCGGTTCGCCGTGCGCGCCGCCCACTCGCGGTAGTTCTCGCCGCCGAGCACCCAGCCCTTCAGCGTCGCCTGCTGGAGCTGATCGGCCTGCCGCTCGTCGAGCGGCTGCTCGCACAGCTCCTTGTACGCGCGCTGACGGTCGAACGGCGTGTTGCCGAGCGCCCAGTAGAGCGGATGGTCGGTGATCAGGCTGTCGACGGTGAGCCCGACGTGGTGCCGGTAGCTCGACCAGCGATAGGCGTCGGGCGTCGCGACCAGCTGCGCGCGCACCGGGCTCATCTCGACCACGCGGCTCGCGAGCAGGAAATAGCGCTCGCCTTCGATCACGGTCGCGCGATAGCGGCCTTCCCACAGGGTGCCGCGCCGCGAATAGCGCCGGTTGAAATGCGCGACGTAGCGGCGGCCGACCGCCTGCATCGCCTTCGGCAGGCTCGCCTCGTCGCTCGGCGTCACGAGGAGCTGCACCTGACGCGGCAGCAGCACGTAGGCATGCACCGAAAGATGGTGATCGCGTGCCGCGGCCTTCAGACAATCGATGAAGAGTTCGTAGTCCTGGTCGTCGACAAACGCGGGTTGCTGATCCAGGCCGCGCAGTATCACGTGCTGCGGCTGGTCGGGAACGTAGAGTCGTGCTAACCGTGCCATGCTGAATGTCCGTTTGAACGCGTTAGGAAATACCCGAAGGTCCGAAAATGCGCACCTGCGTAGAATGCCTGTCCTGGCGGGGCGCGGAAGCGTACGGTCGTGCGAATCCTAGGGAGAAAGCTCTAACTTGCGAGCTTGTTTGGTTTTAAACGCAGTCGTCATAATGAGCACGCCTTTGATCGGAGGAGACACAATGAAACGAAAACTGGCCATTACGGGGGCCGTGGCGCTCGCATTCGCGGGCGGTACGGCACACGCACAATCCGCAGGTGATTTCTACGTCAGCACCGGCTGGCTGCACTTTTCGCCGCAGGACAGCAGCGACCCGCTGTTCGTCTACGGCGTCGGCGGCACGCCCATCAACCAATCGATTCCCAACACCGGCGCCGGCATCAACGACGCCGATACGCTCGGTCTCGCAGCGGGCTACTTCGTCACCGACCATATCTCCACCGAGCTCGTGATGGGGATACCGCCGAAGTTCGACATTACCGGCAAGGGTCGGTTCGAAAACTTCGGCGTACTCGGCCGTGCGTACCAGTGGAGCCCCGCCGTGTTGCTGCGCTACCACTTCAACGACGCCAACGCGAAGTTCCGTCCGTATGTCGGCGTCGGCGCGACATATACGTGGTTCACCGGCGCAAAGATCACGAACAGCAGCTTCGAGAACGGCGTGCTCGGCGGCCCGACCAGCGCGACGACCAGCAACCAGTGGGCGCCCGTGTTCAACGCCGGCTTCACGTACAACTTCACGAAACACTGGTTCGGCGGCCTGTCGATCTCGTACATCCCGATCAGCGTCACCGCGACCTTCACGACGGCCCGCCGGACGCCGGTCGGCACCCTGACCGAAACGTCGAAAGCGAAGATCTCGCTCAATCCGATCGTCACGTACCTGAACATCGGCTACCGCTTCTAAGCGTAGTCGAATATTTGGGGAATGGTTAATCCTGCTGCAATTTGTAGCCGATTTTTCGTGACGTAACGTCTCCACGATGGAAAACGCCCCGGCGGAAACCCGCCGGGGCGTCGTTTTTTTGCCTCAGGGTTTTCCCGCGACCAGCATCGCGCGGGACCGGTCGCTACGCGATGTCGTCCAGCGCATCGGCGGCGATCAGGTCGATCCGGTCCGTGCAGACCGCATCGACGCCCCAGCGCGCGAGTTCGCGCGCCCGGGCGAGGTCGTTGACCGTGTACACCAGGATCCGCAGGCCCGCCGTCTTGATCGCGCGCACGAGCGGTTCGTCGAGCTCCTTGTGGCTTGCGTGCAACGATACGCAGCCGAGCGCACCGACGACCTGCGCGTGCCAGTCGTCCGGTACCGCCTCGTACAGCATCCCGCGCGGCAGCGCCGGTGCGCTCGCGCGCGCCTGTTGCAGCGCCTCGAACGAGAACGACGACAAGAGCGGCGGCACCGCCGCGCCATGCCAGTACGCGGCCGCATCCGCTGCGACCCGCTGCCCCGTGTCGCGCTCGCGGCCCGGGCACGGCTTGATCTCGACGTTCGCCGCCAGCCCGTGCGCGACGCAGCGCGCCGCCGCCGCCTCGAGCGTCGGCATCCGCTCGCCCGCGAAACGCGCGTCGAACCAGGCACCGGCGTCGAGCGCGGCCAGCGCCGCATAACGCATGCCCGCCGCCGGGCCGCGGCCGTTCGACGTGCGGTCGACCGTGTCGTCGTGCAGGAGGAACGTCACGTCGTCGGCGGACAGCTTCGCGTCGAACTCGACCATCCGGTGACCGCGCCGCGCGCCCTCGTCGAACGCGGCGAGCGTGTTCTCCGGTGCGAGCGTGCCGCCGCCGCGATGGGCGACGACGCGCGGATAGGGCCAGTCGGTTCGGGAAGTCATCATGCGCCTCGCAACGGGTTCGTCAGGTTCAGCCGGCCCGCTTGCCGGTCTCGGGATCGAAGAAATGCAGCCGGTGCGCGGGCAGCGCGGCACCCAGCGCCGTGCCGCGCGCGGGACGATCCGCGTGCGGCAGCCGCACCGCGACGTCGTGGTTGCCCCAGCGGCCGTGCGCGAGGTTGTCCGCGCCGAGCAGCTCGCACGAGTCGACCGGCAGCGTCGCCTGCGCGACACCCGGCTGCGGCGTCATGTGCTCCGGCCGCACGCCGAGCACCCAGTCGCGCCCGGTGGCGATCGCGGTGCCGATGCCGGGCGCGCCGGCGACCGGCAGCGCCGGGCCGCCGCCCGCGACCGTAAACGTCGCGCCATCCTCCGACAGCCGGCCGTGCATCAGGTTCATCGCCGGCGAGCCGATGAAGCCCGCGACGAACACCGTCGCCGGCTTCTCGTACACGTCGACCGGCGCGCCGATCTGCTCCGCATAGCCGCGGTTCATCACGATCACGCGCTGCGCGAGCGTCATCGCCTCGATCTGGTCGTGCGTCACGTACACGCTCGTGGTCGCGAGCCGCGCATGCAGCCGCTGGATCTCGAGCCGCATCTGCACGCGCAGCTTCGCGTCGAGGTTCGACAGCGGCTCGTCGAACAGGAATACCGACGGCTCGCGCACGATCGCGCGCCCCATCGCGACGCGCTGTCGCTGGCCGCCCGACAGTTCGCGCGGCCGCCGCGCGAGCAGCGGCTCGAGCTCGAGGATCTTCGCGGCGGCAGCGACCCGCGCGTCGATCGTCGCGCGCTCGATGCCGCGGATCTTCAGCCCGTAGCCCATGTTCTGCGCGACCGTCATGTGCGGATACAGCGCGTAGTTCTGGAACACCATCGCGATGTCGCGATCCTTCGGCTCCAGCGCATTCACCACGCGCTCGCCGATCGCGATCTCGCCGTCCGTCACCGTCTCGAGCCCCGCGATCATCCGCAGCAGCGTCGACTTGCCGCAGCCCGACGGGCCGACCAGCACGATGAATTCGCCGTCGGCGATCTCCACGTCGATGCCATGCAGCACGTGCTGCTTGCCGTCGTAGGATTTCCTGACGCCCTTCAAGCTCAGCGCAGCCATACCTTGTCCTTCTCCCGGTTACGTCAGTTATTTTTCGGAATCGACGAGGCCGCGCACGAACCAGCGCTGCATCGCCAGCACGACGACGAGCGGCGGAATCATTGCCAGCAGCGTCGCCGCCATTACGTATTGCCATTCGGTCGCGGCGTCGCCGCTCGCGATCATCGTCTTGATGCCCACCACCGCCGTCGACAGCGACGCCTCCGTCGTGATCAGGATCGGCCACAGATACTGGTTCCAGCCGTAGATGAACGTGATCACGAACAGCGCCGCGATGCTCGTCTTCGACAGCGGCAGCACGACGTCCCGGAAGAAGCGCAGCGGCCCCGCGCCGTCGATGCGCGCGGCGTCCATCAGCTCGTCGGGCAGCGTCATGAAGAACTGGCGGAACAGGAACGTCGCGGTCGCCGATGCGATCAGCGGCAGCGAGAGCCCTGCGTAGGTGTTCGTCATGTGGAGCGTCGACACGACCTGCACGGTCGGGAAGATCCGCACCTCGACCGGCAGCATCAGCGTGATGAAGATCAGCCAGAACGCCGTGTTGCGGAACGGGAAGCGGAAGTAGACGATCGCGTACGCGGACAGGATCGACACCGCGATCTTGCCGACCGCGATCGCGAGCGCCATCACGAAGCTGTTGACGAGCAGCCGGCCGAACGGCGCCGTCGTGCCGCCGCTGCCGTGCCCCCAGATATAGGCGACGTTCTCCAGCAGGTGCGTGCTCGGCACCAGCGACAGCGGGATCGTGAACACTTCCTGCGCGTTCATGGTCGCCGCGCAGAACGCGACGTACACGGGGAACACGATCAGCACGACGCCCGCGATCAGCACCGCGTGGCAAAACAGGTCGAAGCCCTTGCGATTTTCGATCATGCGTATTGCACCCTGCGTTCGACGAAGCGGAACTGGATCACCGTCAGGCCGACGACGATGATCATCAGCACGACCGACTGCGCACCCGAGCTGCCGATGTCGAGCCCCTGGAAGCCTTCCGTGAAGATCTTGTAGATCAGCGTCTTCGTGCTCTGCGCGGGGCCGCCGGCGGTGGCCGCGTCGATCACCGGGAAGGTGTCGAAGAACGCGTAGACGAGGTTCACGACCAGCAGGAAGAAGCTCGTCGGCGACAGCAACGGCAGCACGATGTGGAAGAAACGCCGCACCGGCCCGGCACCGTCGATCGCCGCCGCCTCGATCAGCGAGCGCGGAATCGCCTGCAGCCCTGCGTAGAAGAACAGGAAGTTGTAGCTCACCTGCTTCCATACCGACGCGAGCACGACGAGGAACATCGCCTGGCCGCCGTTCAGCGCGTGATTCCACACGATGCCGCCCTTCGCGAGCGCATAGGTGACGAGGCCGATGCTCGGGTTGAACAGGAACGCCCACAGCACGGCCGCGATCGTCGGCGCGACCGCATACGGCCAGATCAGCAGCGTGCGGTATACGCGCGCGCCGCGGATCACGCGGTCGGCGCAGGCGGCGAGCAGCAGCGACACGACGAGCCCGCTGACCGTGACGAGCGAGCTGAACACCAGCGTCGTGCGGAACGAGTCGAGGTACAGCGGGTCGGCGAACAGGTGCGTGAAGTTCGCGAAACCGACGAATTCACTCGACGTGCCGAACGCGTCCTGCATCTGCGTCGACTGCCACAGCGCGACGCCGGCCGGCCACAGGAAGAACACGGCGGTGATCGCGAGCTGCGGCGCGATCAGCAGGTACGGCAGCAGGCTCGCGCCGAAACGGGAACGGGATTGCATCGCGGGTGTCCGGAGGCGAAACGGGAAGGGAACCGTGCCGCCGGCCCGCACGCGCGCATACGCGATGCGGCGGCCGGCGGCACGAACGCGATGCAGGCTCAGCCGCCCGACTTCTCGAAGCGGCGCAGCAGCTCGTCGCCACGCGAGGCCGCCGAGTCGAGCGCCTCCTTCGGCGACTTCTTCTCCGCCCAGACCTGCTCCAGCTCTTCGTCGACGACCGTGCGGATCTGCGGCATGTTGCCGAGGCGCAGCCCCTTCGTATACGGCAGCGGCGGCTTGTTCATCATCTGCTTGATCGCGGTTTCCGCGCTCGGGTTCTTCGCATAGAAGCCCTGCTGGCGCGTGAGTTCGTACGCGGCCGTCGTGACCGGCAGGTAGCCGGTTTCCTGGTGCCACTTCGCGGCGATCGGCGGCGAGGCCAGGAATGCGAGGAACTTCGCGACGCCCTTGTAGGTCGCCGGATCCTTGCCGGCCAGCACCCACAGGCTCGCGCCGCCGATGATCGCGTTCTGCGGCGCGCCCTTCACGTTCGCGTCGTACGGCATCATGCCGGTGCCGTAGCTGAACTTCGCGAACTTCTGCACGTTCGCGAGCGCGCCCGACGACGTCGTCAGGATCCCGCAGTCGCCGCTGTAGAACTTCGCCGATGCCTCGTCCTTGCGGCCCGCGTACGTGAACGTGCCGTCCTTCTGCATCTGTTGCAGGAACGCGATGTGCGCGACCTGCTGCGGCTTGTTGAATTCGAGCGCCGCGTCGGCGCCGTCGAAGCCGTTGTTGCGGCTTGCGAACGGCAGCGCATGCCACGCGCTGTAGTTCTCGAGCTGGATCCAGCCCTGCCAGCCGGTCGTGAAGCCGCACGTCATCCCGGATTTGCGCAGCTTCTCCGCGGCGGCCTGCACGTCGGCCCACGTCTTCGGCGGCTGGTTCGGGTCGAGCCCGGCCTTCTTGAACGCGTCCTTGTTGTAGTACAGCACCGGCGTCGAGCTGTTGAACGGCATCGACACGAGATGGCCCGTCTTCGCGTCGCTGTAGTAGCTCGCGATGGTCGGTACGAACGCCTTTTCGTCGAGCGGCACGCCGGCCTGCTTGAACACGTCGTAGACCGGCACGACGGCCTTCTTCGCCTGCATCATCGTCGCGGTGCCGACTTCATAGACCTGGAGGATCGCCGGCGCGTTGCCGCTACGATAGGCGGCGATGCCCGCCGCGAGTGCCTGGTCGTACGTGCCCTTGAAGACCGGCACGATCTTGTAGTCGCTCTGCGATGCGTTGAACTGCGTGGCGAGCTCGTTGACGCGCTCACCGAGCGCCGACTCCATCGCATGCCAGAACTGGATCTCCGTCGCGGCGAACGCCGCATGCTGCACACCGAACATGAGCGCGCCGCCCAGCGCGATCGAGCGAACCATTGTCCCCGCGGGCTTCTTCTTCATCGATCTCTCTCCTGTGAAAACGTTACCAACAGCGTGTGCAACATTCCCGTCGCCATTGAACCGGCGAAGTCTAGTGATCGTTTGTGACAGTCAGTTGTCGTTGATGACGAACAGGCGCTGGTATTCCTTCAGCGCGAAGCGGTCGGTCATGCCGGCGATGTAGTGCGCGACGAGGCGCGGCTGCTGCGCTTCGTCGTCCGACTGGTACGGCGGCGGCAGCAGGCGCGGATCGTCGATGAACGCGTCGAACAGCCCGGTGACGACGCGCTGCGCCTTGTTCGCCATGCGCATCACCTTGTAGTGGCGATACAGGTTCTTGAACAGGAAACGCTTGAGGGCCGCCGCCTGCGCGGCGATCGGCTCGCTGTGCGCGACGAGCGGCGGCGCGGCGCGCACGTCGTCGAGCGACGCGGGCGCGACACGCGCGAGATTGCGCGTGGTCTCGTCGATCAGGTCGACGATCAGCGTGTTGATGATGCGGCGCACCGTCTCGTGCACGAGGCGGCGGCCTTCGAGATGCGGGAATTCGGCGAGCGCCGCGTCGTAGTGGCGCTGCCACAGCTCGACTTCGGCGAGCTGCTCGATCGTGATCAGGCCGGAGCGCAGGCCGTCGTCGACGTCGTGGTTGTTGTACGCGATTTCGTCCGCGATGTTCGCGAGCTGCGCTTCCAGCGACGGCTGGCGGCCTTGCAGGAAACGCTCGCCGAGTGCGCCGAGCTTGCGGGCGTTCTCGCGCGAACAGTGCTTGAGGATGCCTTCGCGCGTCTCGAAGCACAGGTTCAGGCCATTGAACGCGCCGTAGTGCTCCTCGAGTTCGTCGACCACCGCCAGGCTCTGCAGGTTGTGCTCGAAGCCGCCGTGCTCGCGCATGCACGCATTCAGCGCGTCCTGCCCGGCATGGCCGAACGGCGTATGACCGAGATCGTGCGCGAGCGAGATCGCTTCGACGAGATCCTCGTTCAGGCGCAGGTTGCGCGCGACCGAACGCGCGATCTGCGCGACTTCGAGGCTGTGCGTGAGGCGGGTGCGAAACAGGTCGCCTTCGTGATTGACGAAGACCTGCGTCTTGTATTCGAGCCGGCGGAACGCGGTCGAATGAACGATGCGGTCGCGGTCGCGCTGGAATTCGGTGCGCGCCGCCGGCGGGGTTTCCTGATGGCGGCGGCCGCGCGACTGCGACGCGTGGGCGGCATACGGAGCGAGATGGGCTTCCAGCGCCGCCAGCGTCGGCGGCTCGGCCAGCGCCGCGACGGATGCGCGGCCGGCTCGGGTCGGTTTGCTGCTGGATGTCTCGCTCACGTCTCCTCCATGTCAGGGGCGCCGGGGCATCCGGGGCGCCGTTACCGGGTCGTCTGCGCCAGGGTAGCGAACACGGCTTCGTCGGGCGCCTGGGTGATCAGCGTATCGCCGAATCGCTTCAGCAGGATGAACTTGATCGCACCGGCTTCGGCCTTCTTGTCGACGCGCATCAGGTCCATGTAGCGCGCATCGCCGAGTGCCGGCCCGCGCACCGGCAGATGTGCGGCGGCGATCACCGCGTCGAGCCGCTGCCGCGACGCTTCGTCGAGCAGGCCGAGCCGCACCGACAGGTCGCCCGCCATCACCATCCCGCAGCCGACCGCTTCGCCGTGCAGCCACTCGCCATAACCGAGCCCGGCCTCGATCGCATGGCCGAACGTATGGCCGAAATTCAGGATCGCACGCAGCCCGCCTTCGCGTTCGTCGGCTGCGACCACGCTCGCCTTGATCTCGCACGAGCGCTTCACCGCATGCGCGAGCGCGGCCGGCTCGCGGCGGTTCAGCGCCTCGACGTTCGCCTCGATCCAGTCGAAGAATGCCGCATCGGCGATCGCGCCCGTCTTGATGACCTCGGCCACGCCGGCCGCCAGCTCGCGATCGGGCAACGTGGTCAGCGCGCCGATATCGGCGACCACGGCCTGCGGCTGGCAGAACGCGCCGATCATGTTCTTGCCGAGCGGGTGGTTGATGCCCGTCTTGCCGCCGACCGACGAATCGACTTGCGACAGCAGCGTCGTCGGCACCTGGATGAACGGCACGCCGCGCATGTAGCACGCGGCGGCGAAGCCGGTCATGTCGCCGATCACGCCGCCGCCGAGTGCGACGAGCGTCGTCTTGCGGTCGGCGCGCTCGGTCAGCAGGCCGTCGAAGATCAGGTTCAGCGTTTCCCAGTTCTTGTAGGCCTCGCCGTCCGGCAGCACGACCGTCGACACGCGCTTGCCGAGCGGCGCGAGCGCCGCGCGCAGCACGTCGCCGTAGAGCGGATCGACCGTCGTGTTCGTGACGATCGTGACCGACGAACCGGTGATGTGAGGGGCGAACAGCTCGGTGCGGCCGATCAGGCCGGCACCAATGTGAATCGGGTAGGCGCGCTCGCCCAGATCGACGTTGACGGTAATCATGCTTGTAGCGGCTTGGCGATGACGCCTGCCAGTTCGAGTTGCATCAGCACCATGTTGACGAGGCCGTTGACCGACGGGCGGCCGGTCTCGATGATGAAGTCCGCGCATTCGCGGTACAGCGGGTCGCGCACTTCGTAGAGCGCTTCGAGACGCGCCTTCGGATCGTCGGTCTGCAACAGCGGGCGGTTCTTGTCCTTGCGGGTGCGCAGCCACAGATCGTGCGGATTGGCGCGCAGATAGATGACGATGCCGCTGCTTTTCAGGCAGTCGCGATTCTCGGGCCGCAGCACCGCGCCGCCGCCCGTCGCGAGCACGATGTTCTCGCGCTGCGTGAGATCGGCGATCACCTGCGATTCGCGGTCGCGAAACCCGGCCTCGCCCTCCATCTCGAAGATCACCGGAATGCGCGCACCCGTGCGGGCCTCGATTTCGTGGTCGGAGTCGAAGAACGTCCTGTCGAGCCGGCGCGCGACCGCACGGCCCACGGTGGTCTTACCCGCTCCCATAAGGCCGACGAAAAATACGTTTGCGTGTGGGTCCCGCGCTTGCAACGGCTTCCTCTGCTTGAATCTTGCTGGTGTGTGGCGCAGCTTACTGGCAAAGCGGCTGCCTTGTCGAGCCTGCGCCGCCGACTTCCGGCCCCGTTTTTCGCGCATCCGCGTCGCCCGCGCCGGCCGTTTCGCAACGCGCGCCGACGACCGTCGGCGTGATGAAGACGACCAATTCGCTGCGCTGGTCGCGCCGTGCGCGGTGCCGGAAAAGCGCGCCCAGTACCGGTATTTTGCCCAAGAGCGGCACCCGCGTCACATCGTCCCGGTTCAACTGCTCGTAAATCCCGCCGATCGCGACCGTTCCGCCGTCCTCGACCTCGACGCGTGTCTGGACGTGCTTCGTATGAATCGCCGGGCCGGCCGCCGTCGGCTCGCCGATGCTGTCCTTCGTCACGTCCAGGTCCAGCACGACGCGCCCGTCGGGGGTGATCTGCGGCTCGACCTCGAGCTTCAGCGTCGCGCGGCGGAACTGCACGCCGCTCACGCCGTTGCCGACCTTCGCCTGGTACGGCAGTTCCGAGCCCTGTTCGACGATCGCCTTCACGCGGTCGGCCGTCACCACGCGGGGGCTGGAAACGATCTGGCCCCGCCCCTGCGCCTCGAGCGCGCTCAATTCAACGTCGAGCACGCGGCTGAGCGGCGCGGCGAACAACGTGAAGCCGGCCGTCGCCGCCTCGAAGCCGCCGAGCGGTCGTGCGGCCAGGTCGAGCGCGTTGCGCGTGTCCGTCGCGAATGCCGCGCCGTCGGCCGCGGGCGCCCGTCCCTGCGCGCGCAGCGCGACGCGTGCGCCGAGGTTGCGCGAGAAGCCCTGCTCGCCTTCTACGATCCGCGCCTCGATCCGGACCTGCCGCGATGGCCGGTCGATCGCGTCGATCAAGCCCGCGATCTGCGCGATGCGCGGCGCCAGATCGGTGACGAACAACAGGTTCGTGCGCGGATCGGCCGCCGCGGCACCGCGTTTCGACAGCAGGCGCTGGCCGGTCGCTCCGGCCAGCAGCCGCTGCACGTCCTGCGCGCGCGGGTAATGCAGCGCGAAGGTCCGGCTCGCGAGCGGCTCCAGCTCGGCCGCGCGTGCGTGCGTTTCGAAGCGCTCGCGCTCGCGCGCGGCGAGTTCGGCCGCCGGCGTGACCCAGATCACGTTGCCGCGCCGGGACATCGCGAGCCCGTGCGTGTCGAGCAACGTGTCGAACGCATCGCGCCAGCGGACATTGTTCAGACGTAACGTCACGGTGCCGCGCACCTGCTCGCCGACGATGATGTTCAGCCCGGTGAATCGCGCGAGCGCGTCGAACGCGGCGGCGAGCCCGGCGCCTTGCAGATTCAGCGAGATCCGCCGCGCGTCATCCGCATCGCCGGGGTGCCGGGCCGCGGCGTCGCTCATGCGCGTCGGCGGCGGCAATGGAATCGGCGGCCCTTCCAGCCGGGGCACCGGTGCGATTGTGTCCGCTTGAAGCGCCGCGCGCACGGCGTGATCGAACGGCGGCCGGCCGTCATGCGCGGGCGCTGCACCGTCCGCGCCGTCCGCACCGTCGGGCGCACCCTGCGGCAGCGGTGTGTCCTGGGCATGCGCCTGCATCGATGCGATCGGCCAGCCGGCCGGCGGCAAAGGCGGCAACAGGGGCAACGGCGGCAGCGCCGCGTGTGCCGCGGCCACGCCCGATCCGACCCAGAATGCGATCGCCCGCCATCCGTACTTCGTCATGGGCGACCTCCGTCATCCATGACGAACCGGCGCGCGCCATCAGCTGTCGCAAGCGTCACCGCACCGGCATCGACGCTCACCACGCGTGACATCCCGAACGCTTCGCCCGGCGCAACGGTCGCGAATGCGCCATCGCCCGCGTCGAACAGCGCGAGCCCGGCGCGTACGTCGCGAATCGTGCCGGCCAGGCGCGGCGTCGCATCGTCGGCCTGCGCTGGCAAGCCATCGCCGCCGAATGGATCGTCGCTCGGCACGCCGGCAAGCAGCCGCACCGTGCCATCGGGAACACGAGCCCCCGACAGCGCCGGAAACACGTCGATCGTCATGTCCACCCGCAACGCGGGCGGTTTCCGCTCGATGTGCAGCCTCGACGGCACCACCAGCGCGGGAAAACTCGCCAGCCCGCCGATCAGCCGCAGCAACGCCGGAAAGCCGCCGTCCGCGACGATCCGCACCGTGCGTCGGCCATCCGGGGCCGCTTCGTCAGTGCGCCGCGGCTCGATCGACACGATCCGCAGTCCGCTCGCGCCGGCCAGGTCCGCCAGCTCAAGCATCAGTGCGGGCCACCCCGATGCACGCGGCACGCTGGGGGCGTGCCCGGCGGCTGGGCCCGGGTTGCGCCGTGGCGCGGTCGCGAGCAGCCGCTGTGCGTCGGCGGCACGCACTTGTGCCGTTGCCAGCAACGCGCGACTGCGTGCGAGTCCGCTCGCGTCGACAGCATCCATCAGATGAATGCCGCCCATCGTCACGCACGCGAATGCCGCCACGCAGCCGATGGCATGCGCCGCGGCCGGCGACATCCGCGCCATGCGGCCGCGCCGCCCGGCACCGGCTGGCATGGACCGATGCGTGATCGCCGTCATGCGTCGCCTCCCGCTGCGTTCTGCCGCGGCGGCGCGTCGTGCCAACGCACCTGCACGGAAAACCGGAACGGCACGGCCGAACCCGTGACCGGCGTGGCCGAAGCAGGTGTCAGCGCACCGACATCGAATCGCCAGTCACGCTGCTCGACCGCAATCCGTGCGAGCCACCGCGCGGCCGCCCGGTAACTCGTCGTGCGCGCGTCGAGCACGGCGCCGGACGCAGTCGTGCGCAATGCGTCGAGCCGGACGGTGTCGTCGCGCACCTGCGCCAGCGTCGCGAGCAGCCCGGCGACACGCCGGCAAGGCGCGGCAAGCGCGGCCGCCCGTGCATCGCGTCGCGCGAGGTCGGCGGCCACGCCGGCGGCGCGCCGTTCGGCATCGATCCGTGGCTGCAATTGCCGCAGCCGCGCCTCCACACGCGTACGCTCCGCATCCACGCGCCATCGCCACGCCGTCGCCGCCCCCGTCCAAACGCAGGCCCCGAGCACGCCGAGCACGATCGCCGCCCCGCACTGCGCGGCACGGCGCCGCCGCAACGCCTGCGCCAGCCGCTCACGGTACGGCAGCAAATTGAAGCCGCCGAGCACGGCGTGGCCGGCGGCAGTTCGCCCGAACCCCACATCGGCCATCATTCCCACACCCCGCGCAGCGCCAGCCCGATCGCGAGGGCAAACGCCGGACCGCCCTGCGTTCCGGCGGGCACGCCCGGCAGCCCGTCCCATCCGGTGCAGTCGAACGGCACCGCGGCCACGCCGAGCGCATCGCCGATATCGGCGGCCGACGTACCGCAGCGGGCGATGCTGCGCGCGTCGCCGGCTACGAGCACGCAGCGCACCGGCTCGAACACGCACTGGCGCAATGCGTCGGGGAACGCCGCCTGCACGTCGCCGGACACCGCGAGCACCGGTACGGCGATCGAACCGTCGACCCGCCAGCCGCGCACGCCCGTGTCGCAGAACCAGAATGCGGCGTACGGGCCGTGGGCATCGGGTTCGAACTGCGCGGCATAGCGCAACGCGCGCAGCGCGGCGGCCGACTCGCCGTCGACGGCCGTCAGGTCGACGCCGGCCTGCGCGGCGACGTCGATCCGCCGTTCGAGCAATGCCTGCGGCGCCACGGCGACCTCGATCTCGCCCGAGCACGCGCCGTCGTCCTGCCGCCAGTCGAACGCGAGGCTGTGGGGCGGCAGCCCCGAGATCCGTTCAGCGGCCTGCCGGGCGGCGTCCGCGACGTCGTCGCGCCCGGCCAGATCGAGCGTCGCGGTCCGCATTTCGTCGTCGCGCAGCGCCATCACGCCGCGCGTGTCGCAGCGCACGCCCGCCGCCGACAATCGCGACACGGCCGCCGCCAACGCGCGTGCGACCGCGGCCCAGCGCGCCTCCTCCGGCCCGTCCTGCAATCCGACCGGCTCCCGCTCGAGTCCTTCGACCCGCACCTCCACGGCCCGCCCGCGCCGGCTCAGCACGGCCACCCTCACCTCGTCCGCCCCGACGTCGATGCCCGTCGAACGGTGCCTGCCCGGCGCGAACCGCGCCGCCCATCGTCCTGTCATCCCAGCCTCCCGCGATCGTTGCGGCCCACGCCGCGTTTCCGAGGCCTGATTCTGCAAAGCGGCGCGTGTGCCCGACAGTCGGCCGGACGGCCAGTTGTGGCACGGGGCGACCTCGCGGACACTATGCCGGCGGCACCGCGATCAGCCGGTTTCCGGCCGCCGCCCCCCGCGTCAGGACCGGTCTTACCGGGCAGCTATAATCGCGGGACTGTTTTCCGGTATGCCTATGCAATCCACGTCCCCTACGTCCCCGCCTCCCGCGCCCGAGCCGAAGAAGCGGTCCTGGTGGCTGAAAGTCCTGATCGGCCTCGCCGCGATATGCGTGGCCCTCGTCGTGGCCGGCGGCCTCGTGCTCGGCTACGCGCTCGTCGTCGCGTGGCCGAACATGCCGTCGCTCGACGCGCTGACCGACTATCGTCCGAAGGTACCGCTGCGCATCTATACGTCCGATCACGTGCTGATCGGCGAATTCGGCGAGGAACGCCGCGACATCGTCCATTTCAAGGACGTGCCCGACTCGCTCAAGAAGGCGATCCTCGCGATCGAGGACGCACGCTTCTACGATCACGGCGGCGTCGACCTCACCGGCATCGCCCGCGCCGGCTTCGTCGCACTGACGAATGGCCATGCGTCGCAGGGCGCGAGCACGATCACGATGCAGGTCGCGCGCAACTTCTTCCTGTCGAGCGAAAAGACCTACACGCGCAAGATCTACGAAATGCTGCTGGCCTACCGGATCGAGCGCGCGCTGACGAAGGATCAGATTCTCGAGGTCTACATGAATCAGATCTATCTCGGCCAGCGTGCGTACGGCTTCGCGAGCGCCGCGCGGGTCTATTTCGGCAAGGACCTGAAGGACATCACGCTCGCCGAAGCGGCGATGCTCGCGGGGCTGCCGAAAGCGCCGTCCGCGTATAACCCGGTCGTCAATCCGAAGCGCGCGAAGGTGCGCCAGGAATACATCCTGCAGCGGATGCTCGAGCTGAACTTCATCACGCGCGAGCAGTACGACCAAGCCGTCGCGCAGCCGCTCGCCGTCAAGGGTGCGGGCCGCGAGTTCAGCGTGCACGCCGAGTACGTCGCGGAAATGGTCCGGCAAATGATGTACGCGCAGTACCGCGAGGAAACCTATACGCGCGGCTTCAACGTCGTCACGACGATCGATTCCGCCGACCAGCAGGTTGCCTACACCTCGCTGCGCAAGGGCATCATGGATTACGAGCGCCGCCACGGCTATCGCGGGCCGGAAGGCTTCATCGAATTGCCGGCCGGCGCCGACGATCGCGAGCAGGCGATCGACGATGCGCTGCTCGAACACCCCGACAACGGCGAGCTGATCGCGGCGGTCGTCACCGCGGCCACCCCGCGCCAGATCACCATCGCCTTCATCGACGGCAGCAGCGCGACGATCGAAGGCGACAACCTGCGCTTCGCGTCGGGCGCGCTGTCGGCCGGCGCGCAGCCGAACCGCCGCATCCGCCCGGGCGCGATCGTCCGGGTCGTGAAGAACGACGCCGGGAAGTGGTCGATCACGCAGTTGCCGCAGGTCGAAGGCGCGTTCATCTCGATCGTTCCGCAGGACGGCGCGATCCGCTCGCTGGTCGGCGGCTTCGACTACAACAAGAACAAGTTCAACCACGTCACGCAGGCGTGGCGGCAACCGGGTTCGTCGTTCAAGCCGTTCATCTACTCGGCATCGCTCGACAAGGGCCTCGGGCCGGCCACGGTGATCAACGACGGCCCGCTGTATTTCAGCGCCGCGGAAACCGGCGGCCAGCCGTGGGAACCGAAGAACTACGGCGGCGGTTTCGAAGGCCCGATGTCGATGCGCACCGCGCTGCAGCGCTCGCGCAACCTCGTGTCGATCCGGATCCTGAACCACATCGGCACGAAGTACGCGCAGCAGTACATCACGCGCTTCGGCTTCGACGCCGACCGCCATCCGGCCTACCTGCCGATGGCGCTCGGCGCGGGCCAGGTCACGCCGCTGCAGATGGCCGGCGCGTACTCGGTGTTCGCGAACGGCGGCTTCCGCGTGAATCCGTACCTGATCGCCGAAGTGACCGATCCGAACGGCGCGGTCGTCGCCCGCGCGCAGCCGCTCATCGCCGAGCAGAACGCGCCGCGCGCGATCGACGCGCGCAACGCGTACGTGATGAACAGCCTGCTGCAGAGCGTCGCGCAGCGCGGCACGGGCGCGCGCACCAACGTACTGAAGCGCACCGACCTCGCAGGCAAGACCGGCACGACGAACGACTCGCACGACGCGTGGTTCGCCGGCTACCAGCACACGCTCGCGGCGATCGCGTGGATCGGTTACGACAACCCGCGCAGCCTCGGCGATCGCGAAACCGGCGGCGGCCTGTCGTTGCCGGTCTGGATCGACTATATGGGCGCGGCGCTGAAGGGCGTGCCGGAGTTCAAGCCCACGATGCCGGACGACGTCCAGGCACTCGGCAGCGAGTTGTACTTCACCGACTTCACGCCGGGGCACGGCTTCGTGTCGACGGTCGGCGTGCCGCAGGCGCCGGCGGTGCAGAGCACCGACGAAGCGGTGCCGCACGTCGACGAACAGGAGAAGCAGGACATCATGAACCTGTTCCGCGGCCACTGACACGAACGGCCCGGGCATGAAAAAAGCGCCCCGCGGGGCGCTTTTTCTTTGTGCTTCGATCCGGCGTATCGGCCGCCCGGCCAGGCAAGCGCCGGACGCGTTACGCGCCGAACGTGATCGGCAGGCCGGCCTGCTGCGTTGCGTATTCGGTAAGCGCCGCGAAGAACTCGGTGCCGGTGCGCGTATCGCGCCATTCGCCGTCCACGAAACGGTAATGGAACCCGCCCGCCTTCGCGGCGATCCACAGCTCCTTCATCGGCGGCTGGAGGTTGACGATGATCTTCGAGCCGTTCTCGAACGTCAGTGTCAGCACGCTGCCGTTGCGCTCCAGATCGATGTCGTGATCGCCGTCGTTCGCGGCATCCACGGTACGCTCGACGGCCGCCAGCACGGCCTCGGCGCGGGCCAGGTATTCAGTATCGGACATGCTAAACTCTATCGGTTAAATTGTTCAGGGACGATCATGCGAGTCGTTTTCCGGATGAGCGCGATTGTAGCGGCTTTGGCGATTCTTGCCGGCTGCGGTCAACGCGGTCCGCTCTATCTGCCCACCGTGCCCCCGTTGCCGGCGAAGCCCATCCAGCAGCAGGACACGGCGCCGTCCGACGTCACGCCGACCGATGAAAACGCGTCGTCCGACAGCATTCCCGATTCTTCCGGCACGCCGCTCACGCTGTCACCGGAGCTGTCGAGCGATGCATCGAAGGCCGTGACGCCGGCATCCGGCCCGGCCGCCACGCAGTAAGCGTGCGCCGCCGCTCGCGCGGCTTCCTGCGCGACCAAGGCGATGACTGCCCGTCATCGCCTTTTGTTTTTCCGAGCCCGCCTCGTCATGCGCGGACGCGCCGCCAGCCCCATTCGAGCAGGCGCCAGCCGAGCAGCACCGCAACGATCACCGCGTAGAGCTTCGGCTGCGCGAGATTGTGCTTGCCGGCCCTCATCCACCAGAAATGCAGCACGCCGAACAGCGCGATCGCATAGATCGCGCGATGCAGCGTCGCCCAGTGACGGCCGAGCCGGCGCACCATCGCGCGCGGCGAGGTCGCGGCCAGCGGAATCAGCAGCACGAACGCGGCGAAGCCGACCGTGATGAACGGACGCTTGCCGACGTCCTTCAGGATCGCGAGCACGTCGAACCACTTGTCGAACCACAGATACGTCGTGAAATGCAGCGTCGCGTAAAAGAACGCGAACAGGCCGATCATCCGGCGAAAGCGCAGCAACGCTGAAACGCCCGTCACGCGCCGAAGGGGTGTGACGCCGAGCGTGAGGCAGAGCATCACCAGCGTCCAGAGGCCCGTCGAGCGCGTGATGAATTCGATCGGGTTCGCGCCGAGCCGGTCGGTCAGCCCGAACAGCACGAGACGGGCGAGCGGATAGAGTCCGGCCGCGAAAACCAGTACCTTGGCGGGGGCAAGCCAGCGCGGCGCGGCAGCACGCGCTGCGCCGCCCCGGGAACTGCCGGCGGCAGCCGTGCGCGTGCCGGACGCGCGCGCGGGCGTCAGCGTCGAAGGAGGCATGTCGTTTCTCACCGGCGCACTCAGAAGTTCTTCTTCAGGTCCATGCCCTGATACATCGACGCGACGAGATCGCCGTAGCCGTTGAACATCAGCGTCTTGCGCTTCGGCGTGAAGAAGCCGTCCTCACCGATCCGGCGCTCGGTCGCCTGGCTCCAGCGCGGGTGATCGACGTTCGGGTTCACGTTCGAATAGAAGCCGTATTCGTTCGACGCGTACGTGTTCCAGCTCGTTTTCGGCTGCTTGCCGACGAAGCGGATCTTCACGAGCGACTTCGCACTCTTGAAGCCGTACTTCCACGGCACGACGATCCGCACCGGCGCGCCGTTCTGGTTCGGCAACACCTGGCCGTACACGCCCATCGTCAGCAGCGTCAGCGGATTCATCGCCTCGTCCATCCGCAGCCCTTCCGAGTACGGCCAGTCGAGCACCGGCGTCGACAGCCCCGGCATCTGCGACGGATCGGCCAGCGTGACGAACTGCACGTACTTCGCGTTGCCGGTCGGTTGCACGCGCTTGATCAGCTCGGACAGCGGCACGCCGATCCACGGGACCACCATCGACCAGCCTTCGACGCAACGCAGCCGGTACACGCGCTCTTCGAGCGGCGCGAGCTTCAGCAGTTCGTCGAGATCGAACACCTTCGGGTGCAGCACCTCGCCTTCGACGCTCACGCGCCACGGGCGCGGCCGCAACGTGCCGGCGTTTTGCGCCGGGTCGCCCTTGTCGGTGCCGAACTCGTAGAAGTTGTTGTAGGACGTGATGTCCTTGAACGGCGTCACCTGGTCGGCCGCGACGAACTTCGGGTTGGTTTTCGCCACGAGCTTCGCGGCCCGCGCGTCGGGCGACGCATAGGCGGCGAACGCCGCGCCGCTGCCGCCGAGCAATCCGCCCGCCGCCGCCAGGCCGGCGGCCTGCAAGACGCGCCGCCGGTTCTCGAACACCGCGCGCGGCGTAATCTGGCTCTGCGCGATGTCACCGCCGGTCAGTACGGTGCGCAAAGGGTGTTTGATCCACATCGTGCTGCTCCTCCTGCATGCGCGGCGCGCACGCTTCATGAGCGTTCGACCCGACCCATCCTGCGCCGTTCGACGCCCGGACCGCCCGCCCGTTACAAAAGAAAACCGCCGGGCACGCAGTGCGCCGGCGGTCTTTTGTCGGACCCGCGTCGGAAATCTTACAGCTTG